>JAZQNJ010000017.1:0-12125 GCA_045627285.1 Treponema sp.
ATTGTGTAAACTGTTACATTGTTTTCTGCGATGTAGCGTTTAGCTTCTGCAGGAAGGTTCTTTTCGAGTTCTGCATCATCCCACTGACAGTTGATGAGGAATGTTCCACCCTTCTTAACATCCTGAACCATCTTGTATCCCTTAATGATATAAGACTGGTTATGACAAGCTACGAGGTCTGCCTGGTTGATGTAGTAAGGTGATTTAATTGGATTGTCACCAAAGCGGAGGTGAGAAATTGTAATACCACCAGTTTTCTTTGAGTCATACTGGAAGTATGCCTGAATGTATTTGTCTGTGTGGTCACCAATAATTTTTGTAGAGTCTTTGTTAGCACCAACAGTACCGTCACCACCAATACCCCAGAATTTACATTCAACTGTACCTTCTGCAGCTGTAATTGGAGCTGGTTTAACTTCTGGAAGTGAGAGATTTGTAACATCATCAACAATTCCGAGAGTGAAACGTGGTTTTGGAGAATCTTTTGCAAGTTCTGTGTAAACAGCGAATACTGAGCTTGGAGGTGTATCTTTTGAACCAAGACCATAGCGTCCACCAGAAACCTTAACATCGTTCAAGCCAGCTTCGCGGAGAGTTGTAACAACATCCAGGAAGAGTGGTTCACCGAGGGAACCTGGTTCCTTTGTACGGTCAAGAACTGCAACTTTCTTTGCTGATTTTGGAAGTTTTTCGAGGAACTTAGCAGAAACCCATGGGCGATAAAGGTGTACTTTAATAAGACCAACTTTTTCGCCTTTCTTTGTAAGGTAAGCAATTACTTCTTCTGCAACATCACAGATAGAACCCATTGCTACGATTACACGGTCAGCATCTGGAGCACCAATGTAGTCAAAAAGACCATAATTTGTGCCGAGCTTAGCGTTGATTTTGTTAATGTATTTTTCTACAACTGCTGGAAGAGCATCGTATGTAGAGTTACATGCTTCACGGTGCTGGAAGAATACGTCACCGTTTTCATGTGAACCACGCATTGCAGGGTGGTTTGGATTAAGAGCATGAGCACGGAAGTCTGCAAGAGCATCCATTGGCATCATTTCTTTAAGATCAGCATAGTCCCACATTTCAATCTTCTGGATTTCGTGAGAAGTACGGAAACCGTCGAAGAAGTTGATGAATGCAACCTTACCTTCAAGAGCTGCAAGGTGAGCAACTGGAGAAAGGTCCATGATTTCCTGTGGGTTAGATTCTGCGAGCATTGCAACACCAGTCTGACGACAAGCGTAAACATCCGAGTGATCACCGAAGATGTTCAAAGACTGTGTAGCTACACAACGAGCTGCAACGTGGAATACACAAGGAAGCTGTTCAGCAGCAATCTTGTACATGTTAGGAATCATCAAAAGAAGACCCTGTGAAGCAGTAAATGTTGTTGTAAGAGCACCAGATGCGAGAGATCCGTGTACTGTACCAGCAGCACCAGCTTCAGATTCCATTTCGATAACTTTTACTTTGTTACCAAAAATGTTTTCGCGGCCGTCTGTAGACCAGTTGTCTACGTTATCAGCCATTGGTGATGATGGAGTGATTGGATAGATACCAGCTACTTCTGTAAAAGCATAGGCAACGTGAGCTGCAGCTGTGTTTCCGTCCATTGACTGTTTCTTTCTGGACATTTTGTCCTCCTAAAAAAGATATAGTGATTGCGGTCATTGAGCTTGTCGAAATGACCTTGCTGTGTGGTTACTGCACTTCGTTAGTGCCCCTTTAGGGTCGAGAGCCTCAACCACCGCAGAAATTGTTACGCAGAAAAGTTAATTCTGAAGTGTATCATTTTATAATACAACGAATTTGAGCATCTTTCAACATAATCCGAAATTATGAATGACATTTTTATACATTTTGTCAAAATAGGGCGTCCCGGCTTCGCCGTCGGGCCATTCAGGGTTCCGCGTCTTGCGCTCCATTGCTCCGCAACCGCTTCGCGGCCCTTACTGTCCCTGACGCACATAAGAATAAGTATTCAGTTTAGCCCGTGAATATCTGAAACCTAAACTTCCCTGCCATGACCAGGCCAGGTCATAAGGCTGCATAAGACTGTTTCCTCCCAGGTTCGGATAGTCAACAGTAAAAGTTCCATCAAGAAGAATAGTCCATCTTGAAGAAACCGGAAGCTCAAATCCAACGATTGCACCGCCGCCGAAATATCCAAGATGGTATTCATCCGAAAGCTGATACATTCCGTGGAGTCCCGGAATAAAGTTGATGTTTACATATTTGTAGGACTTAAAATTAAACGGCATACCGAAGAAAAAATCAAAGGCATAAAGTATGGTTTGTTTTGCAAATACTTCCATATCATTAAAAATATGCTGATACGGATAAAGTGCCTGCCACCTGAAGTACCAGTCACTTAAGGGAAAATTCTCTGTCTGAACAGAAGAGTAAATACCTATCATTCTGTCTGTCCATACAAAGTTACTTATCTTTTCCTGTTTCTGAAGGCGTGTTACCTGAGCAAAAGAAAATCCTTCATTAAAAACGAAAATAATATCATTCTTCTTTTCTGCAGTTTCAACCATTTCTGCTGCTTCAATCACAGAAGGAACAACATCTTCCTCTGTTTCCTGAGCAAAAACAACTGAACATGAAATTATTGTTAAAATTAATAGAATCGCTTTTTTCATATTTACTTGCTTACGTGATAAAGAACCAGTTTTTTAGTAACACCTTCTGCTGTCCATGTCAGATAAAGCATGGAGCCCCGAATATCCCATTCAGTATTAATCGTAATTCCATCATTTGTCGAAAAAACAATAACATTATCAATTACTACGTAGCTGCCTTCATAAGTTACTTTCTGGTCAACTGCATTTTTTACAGTCGCAACAAAAGTACCACCAGAAATAAAAGAAATCTTATTTCCTTCATTATCAGCCCAGTTACCATATAAAGGTGAAGGAACATAGCATGAAGCCATCACCATACAGGCGGTAATCACTGCCCACAAAGCTATAGTTTTATTTTTCATTTCAAGTATTTTTTCTTTCATATTTATCTGCCTTCCTCTCCTACTTTCCAGTCAACCTTCTGTCCACCAAGAATTGTATTTCCAGACAAATCAAATGTATCAAGACCATAGTAACCACCCCCGGCTCCTCCGCTCTTAATTTCAAGTGTTTCATAGTTTACAGTTCCAGGATACATACCCTGGCATTTTACGGTTCCTCTCATATTTCCGTTTGCACTCATATTTGTGAATGTATCATTGTTACCATTAAGCAGGAAATATACACTTAATGTATTTGGTGCACTTGTTACCAGCTCTGAACTACTATTAATACAATAATCAGCGTAATTTACATAAGGCATAATAATTTCGGCATTAGTCAGCTGTTTTAGATGAGCATCATAACTTAGCGTTCCACTGATATTTCCGTTTACGGTTTCTTTACCAATCTTATCTGTATCAACAGGCTTATGCATAAGAGTAAGTTTTTTCTGAGAGTTCATAACTGTTTTATTGTATTCACGGAACCACTGGTCTGCTGTAAGGGCACCATAACCAAGACAATTAACAGAATTAAGACTGCTGCCGTCTGCATGAGCAAGATCATCAAGAGGGTTATTTCCTTTTTTACCCTGTCCCAGCGAATTAACTGAAACTACCTTGTAATAGTAGAATTTTCCAGACTTTGCAGAATCATAGCTGTCTATATATTCAAGCCCGATAACTGGTTCTTCCTGAATTTTTCTAAATCCGGACTCAGGTTTAGCAGATCTGTAAACAATATATCCTGCAGGATTATCGTTTTCTGGCTTTGTCCATGTAATTCGGACAGGATATACATTATTTTTATTTGGAACAAATTCTCTGTCTAATTTTTCAGTTTTAGAAGCTTTTACATTTCCCGGCGAATCTGGAACAGGAGCTGCAATAATACTCATATCACTTTCTTTATCATCAGAACTTGAATCATTCCAAGTAGTAATTCGATAGAAATTCTTTTTATCAAATTCAAATTCGTATTTATTATCTCCGTTTAATCTTCCAGTAACATTTGAAATAAGTGCCGTAAAAATTCCATCTTTTGTGTCTGAATAATAAATATTATATGTGTAGTCAACCAAATCAGAACCAGTAGCTGGACTCCAGACAAGAAGTACATTTCCCGCAAGAGGGCTGTCAGCAACTTCAAATTCAACAGGTGCACTTAAAAGAAAACCCTGTGATTCGCTGGAAATTTCACTAAACGGAGATTTTAAAACTTCCTGTGTCGTTGTATTTGTTGCAATAGTCTGAACGTAATAATAATAAATAATGCCTGGTTCAAGATTATTGCTGTCATCTGTATATGAAGTTGATTTTAATTTGCTTTTAACCAAAGTATATGCAGAATCAACTGAACTGGACCTGAAAAGAGAATAAGTAATGTCCCCTTCTGTAGAAACCGAATCCCAGGTAATCATAAATTTCGATTTGCTTTCTCCAAGTCCATTTAATACTTTAACATTATCCGGAGCCGAAGGAGCGCCTTCTTTAAGGGAATAACCCATGGCAATTGAAGACATGGCTGAATCATTTCCGTAAATATTTGTAGCAAGAACTTTGTAGTAGAATTCAGTACCCTGTTCACTTGAAAGAATGCTGTTTACATAAGAAGTCTGGTTTCCGTAAATCCTGTCAATTAATTCAAGGCCTGTACCATTTTCTTTTTCAGTTCTGTAAATTTTGTAGAAAGAGGCGCCTTCAACTCCCTGCCATGTAATTTTAACCTGACCGGCAGATTTACCTTTTTCAGCTTCAACTCTGGAAGGAACAGCAAACAGCCAGCCTTCTCCTCTAGTAGAAAAATTTGTAATGTCTGTTGGTTCTGATTCAATGCTTAACTCATAGTTTTCGGCAGATACACGGTAAAAATAGTGATATCCATATTCTTCGTTTTTGTCCTGTGGGTTTGAAAGAATAGTATCTTCAAACGAAGTATTATAGCAGTGAGGATTGATTACATTAAAATCACTTTCATCAGGAAGATCATAGTCACCCTGGGAATTTTTAGAAGTAACAACTGCTCTTTCAATTCTGTAACTTGTAGCGTAATCTACTTCTGTCCAGGAAAGCATAATTTTTCCCTGATGCAGTCCCTGAGAAGCAAAAAGCTGTGCAGGTGTATCAAGTTTTTTAATTGTTTCGCGGACATAAAAAAGATCTTTAATTGTAATACTGCTGATATCCATATCCATATCAACTTTTCCCTGAAACCATTCAGCACAGGAATTTAATGCAAGAAGAGAAATGATTAAGGAAATGACGGCTGCTAATTTTTTTATTTTCATTTTCTACTCCCACCAAGGAGACTGATAAGTCTTAAAGTTTTCATCAGCATTAGAAGATGGTGTAATTGTTGATCCCAATGCATAAGGGAACCACTTGTAAAAGTTTGTTTCATTTCCATCAATTTTCTTAATTTCCACTCCATCAACCTTTGCAGTCATATTCCATACTGTTGAAACACCAGTTGCACCAATTGTTACATTTACAGTTCCTTTATATGAATCAAGCGGTACTAAGCTTGTAACCTTAATATCAAGAGCCGGCAGATAATAAAGCTGACAATCAGAGAAATTTACAGCATTACCATCAATACCAACTTCACTGCCAGAAGAAGCTTCAGAATCAAGAGTTAAGAAGCTCACAGCTTTATCTGTAACTGTTGAACAGATTCCTCCGTTAAATACTGCTTTATAATTGTTGAAATCCCATACAACTTTGTTTTTATAGTTACCGGCACTTACAGGAGTACCCTTAATTGTAAATGTGCTTCCATTATCACCTTTAGCTGTTTTTGTTGAACTTCCTGTAACTGTCTTGTATGGAATACCACTCTGATAGAGTGCATCTGCAATTATTAAGTTTGTACAACGTACCAGTTCTTCTTTTGTAATGTCACGGTAAACATAAACTGTATCATCTCCCACAGTCGCTTCAGCAACACTGCCGTTTGGAAGAGTTCTGTATGCCTTAAGTCTGTAAAAATGTCTTGCATCACGAAGAACTTTAAGAACACCGTTTGTAAAATTATCCTCTGTAAATGCTGGTGTCAAAGTTGCACTACAAATGTCCGAAGAAAGATCAGCTATCTGATTAACAGCCGCATTTACCACAACTGCAGTTCTGCCGTCATCGTTAATTTTAAGCTCGGTTTCTGTAATTTTTACATCAGGAGTAATCTTTGCAACTGTAACCCAGTCGTTTTTATTGTTCAGGTTTTTAATCTGAATTTCATAATAATCTGGTCCGAGATTTCTTTCTGAATAATTCCAGACACTCCAGTTTACAGTTTCATCATATCCGTCAGCTTTCTGGGCAGAAATATTTGCCATTGCAAGAGTGTATCCTTTATTAGCCTGTTCAAGAGGAGAATATTCATCTTTTTTTGCAGAAGAAAGAAGATCTTTTTCATAAGAAGATGCAAATACACTTCCGTTTGAATGAGTTCCATTATAAAGAACGGCATATTCGTAAGCATTTAATTTAACATCAACTCCAGAAATTTCATCCTCTACAGAAACTTCTGCATTTGTTGTTTTTCCAAGGGCTGTTAAATATTCCCAGTAACTTGCAGTTGAACCTGCACGGCGTCTGTAAAGAGAAGCAGTTTTTGATCCTGCGTTATAAGGCTGTTCCCAGGTTACAACTACTTTATTTCCGTACTCAGCCTTTGTAGCTTTAACATTAAGACCGTAACCAAATGCAGCGCCCTTTGCATATTCAAAGTTTGTATAATCCGGTCTGTCCAAAGCATTTTTTACAGGAACAATAAAATATCCATAAGGAAGACCCCATGCAATTTTTGACTGGTTCACCTGATACTTTGAAGTTTCGTTTGAAGGTTCAGCATAACTGTCTTTAAGTGTAAGTGAGGTTCCGTTATCAGAAACAACAGCACGTATTCCCCCTGTTGTATTAACGTTTTCTTCTTCTGCCAGAATATTTTTACCGTCTGCACTTACATAAATTTCATCAACATCTTTTATGTTTGTTCCCATTCCGTCAGAATATATTGAACGGTAAATAATATAACCCTCTGCATCTTCAATCTTATTCCATACAACAGAAATGTCAGTGGCAGTCTGTGTTGTAACTTTAGTTGCTGTAAGAGCAGGTCCAAGAAGAGAGGTTTCATTTGAAGAACTTGTTTCATCGTTTGTTTCATTTTTAGAAACAATTTCAACTGTTACTGCCTTTCCAGCCAGATTTGCATCATTCCATCCCGCCGGCTGCAAAATTACACAGGACATTTCGTCATCATTTTCTGTAATTTCATAATCAGAAAGCAGCTCCATTTTTCCTTCGTCATCTGAATAATAGGCATGAACTTTATAAGCACTGTCATCTGCCGCCTGAACTTTTTTCCAGCTGAAAGAAATTGTTTCATAATCAGCCTCAGCAAATACAGGCTTTGCAGTTCCTAAAGTCTGGTAGCGTGTATTATCATTTGTCAGTGTTGAAATACCGTTTGATGCTTCCAGTGTATAAATTCGGGACTGTCCAGATTCTGCAGAATGAACATATTCTGCTTTTCCATCTTCAATCTTTAATCTTGAATCATTTCTTTCAAAAATTATTGAATTTTCATTTGAATCATCATCAAGCCAGTGAAGGATATATGCATAGTCTTCGTTATAGTCCCAGTTAAGAATGAACTTATTCTTAAATCTGTCTTTTACAGTAAACTCATTTATTACAGGAAGTCTTCCAAGATTATCAGTAACAATAAATTTTCCAGGTGCTACAATCTGCAAAAGGCCTTCACTTCCTGTATAGATTTCCGTTCCTTCCTTACAAATAATGAGAGAATATGTGTAATATCCTTCAGAACTGCTGATATTCTCAAAATTTCTTATAAATTCAGAAAGTTCTTCTTTTGAATCGAATTTTGTATAGACCGGCTCAAACACCTGGTCTCCTTCAAGCGGAGTCTTTTGTTCTTTCAAAAAATAGCTGTAATTTACACCAAAATTTTCAAATTCTGCCTCAAATATGAATTCGATTTTTGTGTACACTTTTTCCTCGGATTCATATTGCCCTTTTATATGAAGAGTAATGTCTGCAATATTCCATCCCTCATCAGTTACTAGAGAACTTTCTGAACTTATTTCCTTTGAAACGTCAGCTGTATAAGACTGAACCTTATAAACATACTGAACTCCGCCTTCAACTGTTGAATCAGTAAACGAGGCTTCCTCACCAGGCACATAATTCGCTGGTATAATTTTTGTAAGTACTTTATATGCTGTATCTTCTTCGCCTTTTTCTTTTCTTGAAACAACAAAGTAAAGGCCGTGAGTCTCGTAAGTTTTGTTTCCAAGTGCAACATCAACATAATCTGGAAGAATCCATGAAAGTTCTACTTTGTCCTTGTATTCACCTTTTGATACAACTAACTGTTCAGGTGCCGCAGGAACCAGACGGCGGGCTGTTTCTTCATCAACCATATCGCTTTTTTCAGCTGAGGACTGATCCGACTGAAGATAAGCCTGAACTTCAAAATAATAATTAGTTTTTGGAGTCAATCCGCTAATGACAGCTGATGTTGCCTCTTTTTCAGCACGAGTTGAACTTACAACTGTCTTTAAATCTTCTGAATAAGCAAAAATTTCATAAATAATGTTTTCTTCATAAGTAGCAGGTGAACAGTTATTCATCCACCAGTTAACAGTAGCACTAAGTCCGCTGGAATCAGGCACAATGGATGTAATTATTGGAACAGCCATTGTTGAACCGAACACCATATTACTCTCTTTGGATTTTGTAGAGACATAATTAACGGCAACGATTTTAAAGTATCTGTTTTTACCAGACTGCCCGTTTTCCGGCTTATATTCAAAGAAACATTCATTGGTCTCACCGGATTTTTCAAAATTTGAATAAGGACTTTCAGCACTGTAAATTTCATATCTTACAGCTCCTGAAACTGATTTCCATTGAAGCGAAATTACACCTTTTTTTCCATGAGTTGCAGTTACATTTACAGGAGCACTTATTTCCCTTGAAATATAGGCCGCACCATTTTCTGAATTTTTATCATCAGCAGGTGATTTTAAATACTCTTCACTGCAAGATAAAACAATACTGCCAGCTGCAATCATTAAAATTTTTGAAAAAAATTTTCCCATTTTCATAAATCTGATTATATATACTTTTTTTTTTAATTCAAATTTTTATATTTCTGGGCGTCCCCCTGCGGGTCGGGTGCTCCAGAACTCCGGCGTCAAAAGCGCCTTCGGTGCTACGCACCCGCCTCCGGCGGTTCTTCCGCCCCCTGACGCAAAAAAATCCCGCAGACCATTTCTGATCAGCGGGATTCTAAAAATCACGGGGCGTTGAGGGGTAGGGAGCGGCGCCGAAGGTGTAAAAACAGTCCGGTGGACTGTTTTTAGCGAGTCTCGCAAGAGCTATGCTCGCAGCGCCCCGCCATCACCCCTCATTTTATTTTACCATTGCGTGATATTCCTGAAGCGATTTTACTTCGCCTGTACCGTTGCTGCCATTCTTTACTGCTGCAATTCCCTGAACTGCGGCATTTGCACCGGCAAGAGTTGTGATATATGGAACCTTGTATTTAAGACATGCCTTACGGATTGTAATTCTGTCTTCTGTGTGGCTTCTCTTTGCTTTTGGTGTGTTAATTACGAGACAAACTTCCTTGTTCATAATTGAATCAATTACGTCAGGACGTCCGCCGCCAATCTTGTTTACAACTTCACACTTGATTCCTTCACCTGCAAAGAATTCTGCAGTTCCTTCTGTTGCAACCAGAGTAAAGCCAAGATCAGTCAATGTTTTACCGATGTAAAGAACCTGTTCCTTCTGAGTTTTCTTTTCAATGAGGGAAATAAGAATCTTCTTTGTTTCGCCTGCCTTTGGTGCAGTTGGAAGACGGTCACCTGCAGCTTCCTGAGCCTTGTAGAATGCAACAGGGAAGTTTTCAGCAAGACCAAGAACTTCACCAGTTGAACGCATTTCTGGTCCGAGGATCGGATCTACGCCTGGGAAGCGGGCCCAAGGAAGAACTGCTTCTTTTGCTTCGTGGTAAGGAATTACCTTGACTTTAAGCCCGAGAGATTCAAGTGATTCACCCAGCATCATGCGTGTTGCAAGACGAGCCATCTGTGTGTTTGCAACCTTTGAAACAAGTGGAACTGTGCGGCTGGCACGTGGGTTTGCTTCGATTACGTAAACCTTTCCGTTTTCAATTGCGTACTGCATGTTCATCAAACCGCAAACGTGGAGGCTTTCTGCAATTTTCTTTGTGTATTCCTTGATTGTAGCAAGGTTTTCAGCAGGAATTGAAACTGGTGGAATTACACAGGCAGAGTCACCTGAGTGAATACCTGCAAGTTCTACGTGTTCCATTACAGCCGGAATATAAACATGGTTAGAGTCAGCAAGAGCGTCTGCTTCACATTCAAGAGCACGCTTTAAGAAGCGGTCAATGAGAAGTGGACGGTCTGGAGTTACGCCTACTGCTTTTTCAACATATTCTTTGAGAGTTGGTTCATCGTAAATAACTTCCATACCGCGTCCGCCAAGTACGAATGAAGGACGGATCATGATAGGGTAACCAATCTTGTCTGCAGCAGCCTTAGCTTCTTCAAAGTTTACAGCCATTGCACTTTCTGGCATTGGAATGCCAAGCTTGTCCATCATATTGCGGAACAGGTCGCGGTCTTCTGCAATGTCGATTGAGTCGATTGAAGTACCAAGAATGTTTACACCGTTTTCCTGAAGTTCACGGGCAATGTTGAGAGGTGTCTGACCACCAAACTGTACGATTACACCGAATGGCTTTTCTTTTTCGTAAATCTGGAGAACGTCTTCAGTTGTAACTGGTTCAAAGTAAAGCTTGTCAGAAGTGTCGTAGTCTGTAGAAACTGTTTCAGGGTTACAGTTAACGATGATTGTTTCGTAGCCCATTTCTTTAAGCTGCATTGCTGCGTGACAACAACAGTAGTCAAATTCAATACCCTGACCGATTCTGTTTGGACCACCACCCAAGATCATGATTTTCTTAGGGTTAGTTGTAGCAACAGAAGTGTCTGGAGCATTGTATGTTGAGTAGTAGTAAGCAGCGTTTTCTACACCGCTAACTGGAACTGCAAGCCATGCTTCCTTGATTCCAAGTTCGTTGCGTTTTGCACGGATTTCTTTTTCTGGAACTGCAAGGATTTTTGAAAGATATTTATCAGAGAAACCGTCTTTCTTAGCCTGAATGAGAAGATCGTCAGCTGGAAGCTTACCTTTTGTTGCAAGCATTTTTTCTTCAAGTTCAACAAGTTCCTTCATCTGCTGGAGGAAGTATTCTTTTACATAAGTAATTTCGTGGAGTTTTTCAAGAGAAACACCTTTACGGATTGCTTCATAAAGCTGGAAGTAACGTTCAGAAGAAGCTGTTTTAAGCATTTCGCAAAGTTCTTCAGCAGATTTAGAATTGAAGTCTTTTGCAAAACCAAGACCTGGACGACCGTTTTCAAGACCACGGATAGCCTTCTGGAAAGTTTCTTTAAATGTCTTACCGATAGACATAACTTCACCAACAGCCTTCATTGAAGTTCCAAGAGAGTCTTCAGCACCGCGGAACTTTTCAAATGCCCAGCGTGCAAACTTAAGAACAACATAGTCACCGTCTGGAGCTCCGCCCGGAGTATATTTATCAAGAGTTCCGTCGCGCCAGTAAGGAATTTCATCCAGTGTAAGACCAGAAGCAAGTTTTGCAGAGATCAAAGCGATTGGGAAACCTGTAGCCTTAGAAGCAAGAGCAGAAGAGCGTGAAGTACGTGGGTTAATTTCGATGATTACAACACGGCCAGTTTTTGGATTGTGGGCAAACTGAACGTTAGTACCACCGATTACGCCGATAGATTCAACAATCTTGAATGCATCTTTCTTAAGGCGTTCTTCAAGAGCCTTGTCGATTGTCATAAATGGAGCTGAACAGAAAGAATCCCCAGTATGAACACCAACTGCATCAATGTTTTCAATAAAACAGATAGCAACCATCTGATTTTTTGCATCGCGTACAACTTCAACTTCAAGTTCTTCCCAGCCTAAAATTGATTCTTCAATAAGACACTGATGAGTCATAGAAAGGTCGAGACCGTTA
>JAZQNJ010000018.1:0-5468 GCA_045627285.1 Treponema sp.
ACCAAGCCCGAATACGCTTCCTGGAACTACAGCAACGTTATGCTTCTGGAAAAGCTGTGTTGCAAATTCTTCACTGGTAAGACCTGTAGAAGAAATGTCCGGGAACATATAGAAGGCACCCTTTGGCTCTGGAACAGGAAGCCCCATATCAACAAAAGCCTTGTACATTAAATTACGGCGCTGCTGATAGCTTACCCGCATTTTTTCAACATCTTTCCAGCCGTGGCGTAACCCTTCAACTGCAGCATACTGAGAGAAAATCGGTGCACAGATAGTGTTGTAACCATGGAGCTTAACAATCTGAGCCAGAAGATCAGCAGGACCTGCAATATAACCGATACGCCATCCGGTCATGGCAAAAGATTTAGAAAATCCATTAAGTATGATTGTGTAATCTTTCATTCCCGGATAAGAACCGATAGAAACATGTTCAGCATCTTCGTAAGCAAGTTCGCAGTAAATTTCGTCACTAATACACCAGATTTGATTTTCAACTACAACCTTAGCAATTTTTTCCAGTTCTTCTGCAGGAATCATAGTTCCAGTAGGATTGTTTGGCGAGCAGATCATAACGGCCTTAGTTTTAGGAGTAATGGCAGCCTTAATCTGTTCAGCAGTCGGATAATAACCGTTTACGCTGGAATCGATTGGAACAACCTTAGCCTGACAAAGCTCAGCCAGAGGTGTGTAGTTTACATAACATGGCTGCACAACAATAATTTCGTCGCCAGGATTTAAGATTGCACGAAGTACAGCATCAACACCTTCAGAAGCACCAACAGTTACAAGCACTTCATTTTTAGGATTGTAGTACATGCCATAACGTTCCATGTACTTTGCAATTTCTTCGCGAAGTTCAATAAGACCCCAGTTAGAAGTATAAGAAGTGTGTCCTTTTTCCAGGTGGTAGTAAGCCTCTTCACGCATTACCCAAGGGGTAGGAAAATCAGGTTCACCAACGGAAAGGGAAATTACATCATCATGCCCAATGAGCATTTCAAAAAACTTACGGATTCCCGATGGCGGAATATCCATCATAGATTTAGAAAATTTATCTGGTCTGTTATTCATAAAATTATTTTCCTCCGGTGGTTGAGCCTGTCGACCCGAAGGGCACGAAGTAGCCACCTTATTTTTATTCTTTGCAAGTTACGGCAATTTTTCATGCTGATTATTAATCAATGCCTGTATCTTTTTTCTGCTCCAGCCCTGTTTCTGTTTTTAAATACACAAAACATCCGGGTTCTTAGGGGCGGGCCCCTAAGCGCTGCCGGGAAGTGGTGGGGTTTAAGGGGAGGAGGAACCCTCGCTTGCGAGTAGGGGGTTTCTTCTCCACTTAGAAAAATTTACGCCATAACTCCTTCTCTGCGGTCAGATTCATCTTCAACGTAGAGAACGTCATTTTCTTTGTATTTTTTAAGCAGGAAGTGAGTCTTTGTTGAACGAACTCCGTTCAGTGTAGAAAGCTTGCTGGAAACAAAGCCTGCAACTTCTTTAAGATTATCGCCTTCAATTACAACTTTAAGGTCATATCCGCCGCTCATAAGATACAGAGACTTAACCTGTGGAAAGCGGTAAATGCGTTCAGCAAGGGCATCAAAACCGTGTTCACGTTCAGGCATACACTGAATTTCAATTTCAGCCATAACCTTGTCTTTCTGCGCTTCATCTTTTTCAGGGTTAATAATGGCCGCGTATTTAAGAATAATTCCTTCGTTTTCCAGGGCTGCAATAATCGCTTTTACATCAGCCACAGATTTTTTTGTCATTGCAGAAATGTCTTCAACAGAAAGACGTGCATTTTCCCGCAAAAGTTCAAGAATCTCTTCTTTACCGTCCATTTTTTTCCTCTCATTTGCAGCCGGATTTTAGAAAAGCCACAAATCAAATAATTCTACCATAAAATAAACTTTCTATAAATATGAATATGGCCGTTCCCCTGCGTTCCTGCGTCGCTCCGGGTCGCTACGTTACAGGTTCCGCTGACGCTGCATTGTTTGCTCTGGTAGTTTCGACAGGCTCAACCACCGCCGCAAACAACGGCTTCGCCGCCTTTCACATCGCTAACGGAAATAAAAAAGCACTGCCGTTTTGACAGTGCCTTAAACTTTTTATTTAAGTCTTAGATTGTAATAATCTTCAGCCGCGTAATATCCGTCGTTTTTAAGTTCAAAATCTATCCAGATATAAAAACCTTTCTTTTCATTTACACTCAGAACAATTTCATCATCAATAACTGAGCCTGGACTCAGCTCATAACCACCACGAATATCTAGTATTTCAAGCTTCTCAGTATCATTGTCATACCATTTCCATTCTTTATACGCCAGGTTTGTTGAACTTACAAGTTCCGTAATTTTCACATTTGCATTGCCTTCACTTACAACAGTAATTCTTACATCGCAGGCATCAAACTTCTTTTTTTCTTTGCTGTCTACTTTAGGAGTTCCTTTCAGATTAACAGTAACAATTCCCTCAGATTCAAGTTTTGATGTATCAAGAGATGCTTCAATTCCTTTTACTCTGTAAAAATCATCTACTCCACACCCGCAGGGAAGCGGACACCCGGTAAAAAATATTAAAGATAAAAGTATGGTAAAAAATGATGCAGTAATTTTTTTCATATTGTCTCCTCTCAAGAGCCTTTTTGCTTTTAGTTTTCAAAACTATATAATAATTATAGGTTCTTTAAAGATTTATTTGATATGACCTTGGTCATAAACGGGGTTTTAAATGCGTTTTGTGGATCTTATTGCTGAACATCTTAATTCCGTACTGCGCTGTATTTACGGTGCAGCTTTAATTCTGCTGACATCTGTAGCAGCATATTTTTTATTTACTGCAACTGACAGTCAGAATCTTCCATTGCTTTTAGTCTGCGGAATTTCAATTCTCTTAATTGTGCCGCTGCTTTTTTTCCCGTCAAAAATAGAACTTTTTTCTGTGGCGAGCCTGCTGTTTTCTGTCTATCTTTTGCTGCAATATTGTTTTTATGAAAAGCCGGCTTCACTTCTTTTGTATGCACTTTTTTCGGCCATCTTGTTTTCCAGAGGATATTACAGAAAGCACCGGTTCTTAAAAACTGGTCTCACAGTTTTATTTTTCTTTATTCTTTTTAGCCTGCAATTACGTTTTGGAATTCAGGCTTTCTGCAAATCTCTTTTTACACTGGCCTGGTACAGCCTTAACATTTTTCTGATTCTGTTTTTTTACTATCTGTATTTAAGAAATCAGGGCAAAGCCCGAATCGAAAAAATCCTGAACCTTTCACAGTTTTCAGAGCTTACTGAACGGGACAAAGAATGGCTTCGCCTTGTTCAGAAAGAAACAAAGTACGACACAATCGCCGCCACCTGGAACGTAACCACAGGCACTGTAAAAAACAGAATGCATTTTATTTTTGATGTAATCGGCGTTTCAGACAGAATCGGCTTTATGGCCACTTACGGCGGCTTTGATTTGATAGATTAATTCTGTGCTTCGCGTCAGGTGTTGCTGTCACTGCGAGTTTTTTGGCGCTTTTTCCGGCATTTTAAGTAAAATTACATCCCCCTGCTGGCGATTTTGCTCGCAGGGGTTGTAAAATCTCTTAAAATGTGCTTTTTACAGACTTTCAAGCTCAACGTTTTTCAAAAAGCTACAACCCCTGGAGCAAGTTTTGCCTTGCGGGGGTTGTAAGTATATCCCCTTCATACAAAACTCTTACATCCCCCTGCTGTCGATTTTGCCCGCAGGGGATGTAAAATCTCTTAAAATGTGCTTTTTACAGGCTTTCAAGCTCAACGTTTTTCAAAAAGCTACAACCCCTGAAGCAAGTTTTGCCTTGCGGGGGTTGTAAGTATATCCCCTTCGTACAAAACTCTTACATCCCCCTGCTGTCGATTTTGCTAGCAGAGGATGTAAAATCTCTTAAAATGTGCTTTTTGCCCTGATTTTTGCCTCACAGTCTAAGTAATATCACATGTAAACACGATGCGCGTCAGGGATCGTTGCGGAAGCAACACCCCGCGGGTCAAGGCCCTGAGCGAAGCGTGCCTTGACGCGTCAGGGATTGTAGTGGCCGCGTAAGCGGGTGCGGCAGCACCGGAGGCGCCCTGACGCCGAAGCCACGGAAAGCCCGGCCCCGCGGCAGCGGGGAGACGCCCTTATTATTGTAGAAAACCTTTTTTTTCTTTATTATGTAAGAAAATATTTGCTCAAGTCGGGGATCGATGGGAGCAATTTTATTTAAATGAGGAAATGTTCATGGAAAAATTAAGCATTTTGATCGCTAAGGGCCGCATTTACGAATCGGTTGTTGAACTTTTAAAAGACGTTGGTATTTCTCTTTACCTGCCAGACCGCACATACTATCCAATCACAAATCAGGAAGACCTGGCTTTTCAGGTTGTAAAGCCACAGATTTCCAGTGCACTTCTTGCAGACGAAAAAGCTGATGTTGCTTTCTCTGGAAAAGACTGGGTTTACGAAAACGGTGTTGAAGATCAGGTTGAAGAAATCATTGACCTGGGCTTTGATCCTGTTCGCATTGTTGTTGCTGTTCCAGAAACTGTTGATTACGATGCACTTCTCAAAAAGCCTGTAACAATCGCTACTGAATACCAGAACCTTAGCCGCAAATGGGCTGAAGAAAAAAAGGTTAACGGCAAGATTTTCCGCACATGGGGAACTTCTGAAGGCTTTGTTCAGGACAACGATCAGGCACTGGCTCAGATTCTTATTGACAACACTTCTACAGGTTCAAGCCTCCGTGCAAACAACCTTAAAATTTCTGACACAATCATGACTTCTTCTACAAGAATGTATGCTTCTAAAAAAGCAATGCAGGATCCTGCAAAAAAACAGAAGATCATGGAGCTTAAAATGCTTTTTGAAGCAGTTCTTGCAGCCCGTAGCCGCGTAATGCTGGAAATGAACGTTGCAAAAAAAGACTTCGGAAACCTTATTAAAGGAATTCCTTCAATGAAGAGCCCTACAGTTGCTCCACTTTTTGGAGACGACGGCTATGCAGTAAAAATCGCTGTTAAAAAGAGTGAAGTTCCAACACTGCTTCCAAAGCTTCACAGCCTCGGAGCCACAGACATTCTTGAATATGAACTCCGCAAGGTAATGCAGTAAGATGGAATCCCTCATGAGTGAAGACTCTTGAGGGATTTTTTATCCACAGATTACGCAGATGGACGCAGATTAAAAAGATTAGAATTATGGATGAAGCAAAAGATCCTCAATCATATACAGTAATTGGTGCAGCTATGAAAGTTCATAGAGAACTGGGTTGTGGATTTCTGGAAGCTGTTTATCAAGATGCTCTGGAAATTGAATTTAAACGCCTAAATATACCTTATGAACGAGAAAAAAAATTAAATATCTATTATGATGGTGTAAAGTTAAATAGTTATTACATTTGTGATTTTATTTGTTTTAATAGTCTTATTGTTGAATTGAAAGCATTAAAAAAACTTTCAGGA
>JAZQNJ010000019.1:0-14659 GCA_045627285.1 Treponema sp.
TGGCGGTGACGGTCAGTCTGTAAAATTCCTCCTTATGATTTGTCTTGTATTCTTTGCATTTACAACAATTCTTGGATGGGACTACTACTCTGAACGCTGTCTTGAATATTTAACAAACGGCAAAATGGGTATTGTTAAGGCTTACCGCGTGCTTTACATTCTTGCTGTATTTATCGGACCTTACCTTACTGTTTCTCAGGTTTGGACTATTGCTGATATTACAAACGGTCTTATGGCAATTCCTAACTGTATTTCGCTGATTGTTCTCAGCGGTGTTGCAGCTAAGATGACTAAAGATTACTTTGACAAATATCCGACACTGGAGTCGGAAAATTTCTAGAAAAAATAAATAATCTTTAATAAGCCTGCTAAATATTTGATATATTTCAGCAGGCTTTATTTTTGCAGTAGGCGATTTTTTGTTTACGAATATAATTGAGTAGTTATGAAACGAAATTCATACCGCCTGTTGCTTGGGCTTTGTATTTTTTCTTACATATTTGTTTCGGCCCTCACCAGTTTTATAAACGTTGCAATCAGCAGATTTGGTCCGGATATTATTATTCATGGTGCATCATTCCCGATTCTGGCTCTTTCCGGATGTCTTACTTCCATCAACATTTTTATTGTAATTCTTATGCTCCTTATAGACAGAGCCCGTTACTGGAAAGTGGCACTGGCTCTTCAGTGTGTGCAGATTTCCATTGTGGGAATGTCCATTATAAAGCGTGGCAACCTGCAGTCAATTCCTGGCGTTTTTCTGGTTTTTCTTGGAATTATCATCGTACTGATTTTGCAGGCCTTTATCCGGCGGCTTAAAAACAATGAGGAGACACTGGACAGGATTTCCTATACAGATGCCCTCACATCTCTGCCAAACCGTCGTGCCCTTATGCAGCACATGGAAAAACTCAGCGATGAAAAAAAACGGTTCTTCCTTATTTTTGTCGACCTGGACAACTTTAAGATTATTAATGACAGTCTGGGGCACGAAAAAGGTGACAGCCTCTTAAAATTTGTTTCCTGTCAGTGGCAGAAAATAGGGGAGATTCTTTCTGATTTTTACATTTACCGTCTTGGCGGTGATGAATTTGCCATGATTGCAATTACAGAAAATGAGGCCCTTGTTTTTGATCTGTGTGAAACAATTACAAATTCCGTTGCGTCCACCTCAAGTGAATTTTCTTCTGTAGTTACATGTTCCGCTGGCTATGCTCACTTTCCTCTGGATACTGATCAGATTCAAGAGCTTTTGATTTATGCAGATATTGCAATGTATGAGTCAAAGTTTGCAGGAAAAAACCAGTTCAAGAAATTTGACAAGAAAATGTCAAAGAAAATTAAAGACCAGTTCAGCATTGAAAAAACAATCCGCGAAAGATTAAAAACTGCGGGGCTTCATCTCGTATTTCAACCTCAGGTAGCTGCTGAAGACAGCACTGTTACTGGCTGGGAAGTTTTGTCCCGTGTAAAGGATAATCAGGGAAATGAACTGGATACAGGCAGTGTAATTAAGATTGCAGAAAAATCTGTGCTTATTCAGGAACTGGATCTTTATGTTCTTGAGCAGGCCCTTATTCAGACACGGGACTATTATAAAAACGGCGGGCAGAAAAAAATCTCAATCAATATTTCTGGTGGTCATGTTCTGACAGACGGCTTTGTTGAAAGTATAGCAGCCATCCTGGAATCCTTTCCTGAAGTTCCCCGCAGCTGCATTGTCTTTGAAATTACAGAATCTACATATATTCACAATCTTGAAAAGGCCAGAAATGTGCTCGTGCAGCTTAAAAAGACCGGGTGTAAAATTGCCCTTGATGATTTTGGTACAGGATACTCGTCCCTTAAATATCTTTCTAATCTGCCAATCGACATTATTAAAATTGACAAATCCTTTATTGACGAAATTGAAAAGGAAGATTCGTTTGTACAACTGATTATCAGCATCGGACATCTTCTGGGGCATCAGATTATTGCAGAAGGTGTAGAGACCGGTGAACAGCTGGAAATCCTTAAAAATCTGGGTTGTGACGTGATTCAGGGCTTTTACTTTGGAAAGCCGGAAGCGTGGAAAGAATCGAATTAGATTTTTGCACCACCCTTGCGGGTCGCTACGTCCGCCCTTCCGCTTTCGCTTCATTGGACGCAGCAAGCTGCTTACCAACGGCTTCGCCGGGGCTACCATCGCTGGTGCGTTTACTTTTCTAACCTGATTCTTGCAGCTCTTGCGTGACCTGCAAGGCCTTCTGCATCTCCAAGGTGACCGGCTGCAGTAGCAGAAGCAACTGCTCCCTTTGAACCTTCAACTGTACGGAGTGTAGTAACAGTTTTAAGGAATACGCGAACGCTTAAGCCGCCTGTAAAACGTGCACTTCCGCTTGTTGGCAGAGTGTGGTTAAGGCCGGCAGCGTAGTCACCGAATACTTCAGCACTTCCGTGGCCAATAAAAAGTGAACCATAGTTGTGGCAGAGCTCTTCAATCTTGGCACGAAGCTTTCCTTCTTCCATGGCAAGTTCCAGATGTTCCGGGGCTTTGCGGTTTGCAGCCTCAGCAGCCTGTTCAAGACTGTCGCAGAGAATAATTACGCCGCAGTTTGCAATTGACTGCTGTGCTGTTTCTTTAGTTGGAAGAACTGCCAGCTGCTTTTCAATTTCTGCAGCAACGGCTTCGGCAATTTCTGGGCTGTCTGTTGCCATAACAGGCTGGGCAACAATGTCGTGTTCAGCCTGGGCAAGCAGGTCGGCTGCAACCCATGCAGGATCAGCAGATTTGTCTGCAATAATGAACACTTCAGTAGGACCTGCAACCATATCAATGCCAACAGTTCCGTAAACAAGTTTTTTGGCTTCTGCAACAAATTTATTTCCAGGTCCAACAATTACGTCAGTACGTGGAATTGACTGAGTTCCAAATGCCATGGCACCAATAGCCTGAGCACCGCCGCAGGCAAAAACTTTTGTAACGCCGCAGATGTAAGCTGCAGCCATAATGTTTTCGTCAGCATAAGGTTTGCCGCCGGTAAAAGGCTTGCCAGGAACACCAGTGCCGGCTTTTTCTGCAGCAGCCTTGTCTTCAGGGTGTACACGAGGTGGAGTACAGAGAATTACTTCTTTTACACCGGCGGCAACAGCAGGAGTAATTGTCATTACAACAGTAGAAACAAGAGGGAAGCGTCCGGCTGGAACATAAGCACCTGCACGGTCAACAGGAATGTTTTTCTGACCTGTAAATACGCCTGGTTCAAGTTCAACTTCAAAGTTGTCAAAGCTTTCAGCCTGCTTTTTAGCAAAGCGAAGGGCCAGATCAGCACTGTATTTAAGGGAGTTGTAAAGGTCAGGATTATTTTTCTGCATTTTTTCAGCAGCAGCCTTAAGCTCGCTCTGAGGAATTTCAAGAGTGGCAGGAGCACTTACATCAAACTTAGCGCCGTATTCAGAGAGAGCTTCATCGCCGCGTTTTTTAACGTCCACAAGCACGTCTTTTACAATATCAATAGAACCGCCAAAGTCGCGGCCATTAAAAAAATCATCGTTTAATTCAGAGTATTTTTTGATTGCAATCATGCTTCAATATTAGTGAATTTGAGGTGCTTTTACAATTGAAAGAAAGATCATGTCTTCTATGAAAAATATTCCCCAATGACTTTTCGTATGTCCCTCAGCGTTAAAGGCTGGTTTTGGGTTTCAAATGTAAATATAAGATTTTTCCCCGGGTACCAGCCGCTTTTCTGGTAAAGTGCGAGACGGTGCATGGCATTAACTGCATACTCAGCCTGATCACACATTCCAAGATGTTCCCAGATAATTTCCTGGCGGTTCTGAAGATTAAGGCAGTAAAAATCCGGATGCAGAATTTGTCCTTCTGTCATTTCTACAGGAAACTCGTACCGGAAGGGAATGTGCTGACGCGACAGTTCGTTTGCAATCAAGACCTCAGACTTAGAGCGGACCTGCTGCCCGTCGGACGTAAAATGTTCCGCGTAGCTTCCGTTAAAGTCTTTGTGCATATATGGTACTTTCTGCCAGAGGTCTGCGTACTGACTGTCTGGCAGAGTTACAGGCGACACCAGGTTTTGCCTTTGACTGGAAAGTGCAGCATATACTTCTGTGAGGCTCGGCGGCTGGCTGGCTAATTGTTTTTTCAGAAGTTTAATGTGCTTTTTTAAGAGATGTACGATTTTTTTGTCATATTCTTTTTGTGCCAGACGCCGTGCCAGGAGGATATTTTTTCTGGGAATGTAAGAGGATGTAAAAGAGTTTCCGTCTGATTTGCTTCTGCTGCGAAGATAATACTGGGGAGTTCCATGGCAGTTTATGATGTGAAGGCCGCCCTGAGGAGCTTTTTCGAGTAATGTCTGCTTGTATTTGAGGAGATTCTCCAGCTGGGAAAGCCAGCCGGCCAGGTTTTCCTGTGGTTGTGGTGGTAAAAGTTCCAGTTTTTTATTCATGTGACTCCTTTTCTGATTTTTTTACATCTCCGGGGGAGCTTTTTGGGGGCGGCAGGGATGTAACTAAAAAATCAGTTTTTTAAAACTTACATCCCTGCGGGGGTAAAAACTGCTGCGGGGGATGTCTCCGAAAATTAATGCCTGGATTTTTCGACATAGCCTGTCCTTCTGTTACATCCCCAGACGCCGTTTTTGCCGTAACAGGGATGTAAAATATTACAGAGCAAACTGATGGCCCGAAAAATCTGGTAAAAACTCACGGAAAATTACATCCCCTAAGCCCCGTTTCAGCCGCCCGCGGATGTAATTTTTTGAAAACACTGTTTTACACTATAGTTATTGGCATCGATATGCAAAAAATGACAAAAAATACAGTTATTTTTCCGCTGAAAAATGACACTTTTTTTAGAAAGGATGCTTAGCCCGGATTGGAGCACCGCAGGAGGCGTTGCGAAGCAATGGAGCGGACGCGGAAGTGCGGAAAGCCGGTGAGACGGGGCTTGTGCTCCTTATTTAAACTTATTTTTATTTGTGGTAAATTCAACCGCTATGAAAATTTATAAACTTGGTGAAGATATAATCCGTCAGAAATGTGCTCCTGTTGAGCCTTCTGAAATCAACGATGAAATGCGCAGTCTATTTGCGGAAATGTTTGATACTATGGATGAAGCTGAAGGGGTGGGGCTTGCTGCTCCTCAGGTTGGAATTGCAAAGAGATTTTTTGTTCTTATGGCAGATGATGAGGTTCGTCGTGTTTTTATCAATCCACAGATAATTTTTACAAGCAATGAGCTTTGTGATTATGAAGAAGGCTGTCTTTCAATGCCTGGCTTTAATGAAAAAATCCAGCGGCCGGAAAAAGTTGTGTGCTCGGCTCTCAATGAATTCGGTAAACCTTTTACTGTGGAAGCTGACGGGCTTTTAGCCCGTATCATTCAGCACGAAAATGATCATCTGGACGGTATTGTTTATATTGACCACGGAAATCCTGAATTTGCTGCAAAGGTTACTGCTCAGATGAAAAAGCGTCTGGAAAGGGCTGCTAAAAAAGAAGAGGCAAAAGCCAAAAAGTCAGCTTCCATAGCTGCAAAAATTGCTGCAAAACTGGCAAAAAAGACTGAAAAATAAGGGTAGACTGGTTCCATGAAAATTCTTTATGCAGGCTCTCCTCTGGCTTCCAGCCTGGTTCTTAAGAAACTTATTACAGAAGCAAAAAAGGGCTCTTTTGAAATTGCAGGTGTACTTACAAATCCTCCTTCTTCAAGAGGCCGTCACAAGGAGCTTATTCCAACTGAAGTAGCAGTGGCTGCAGGAGAAGAAGGAATTCCTGTTTTTGAATTTGATCACCTGATGGCTGAGGCAAGAGAAGCTGTTTCGCCGTTGGGGTGTGACCTGCTGGTTTCTTTTGATTATGGAAGAATTTTTGGACCAAAGTTTCTTGATCTTTTTCCCATGGGGGGAGTAAACCTTCATCCTTCGGCACTTCCTGCCTATAGGGGATGTACTCCTGTTCCTGCAGCAATTCTTCATGGCGATAAAAGACTTGGTATTACAGTTCAGGAGCTTGCACTGAAAACTGACGAAGGTGATATTCTTGGCCAGTGTTTTGTGGATCTTGATGGTACAGAAACTACATTAAGCCTGATGGACGGTGATGGAACTTCCAGCGTCGTTACGGACAATGGGGCTGCACTGCTTGTTCAGGTTCTTAAGGAAGCGGCAGCTGTCTGTGAAGCCGGCAAGTGTCTGGAAGGAAAACCTCAGGAAGGAAAATCCAGCTACACACCTTTCATAAAAAAAGAAGATGGCTTGATTGACTGGAATCTTACTGCAGAAGAAATTGACAGACGGTTGAGGGCATATACTCCATGGCCAGGCTGTTATTCCGGTTTTGGGGGCTTAAAGCTTAATATTCTAAAGGCAAAACCTCTGTCTGACGGAAATGCTTCCGGAGCAGAACCAGGAAAAGTGCTTCCATTCAGAAAGACTGTAGGGATCGAAATTGCCTGCGGACAAGGAACTGTTCTCGCTGTTTCAGAGCTGCAGCTTCAGGGCAAAAAAGCTCTTGATTACAAATCATTTATGAACGGGACACGGGACTTTATTGGTAGTGTCCTCAATGATACAATAAATTAATTTTGGATTGTTCCGGCGAAAGTCCGGAACTTTTTAAGGAACTGATTTTATGAAAATCAAAATTGATGTAAAAGCAATTGCTGCAAAAATTCGGGAAGCAATCAGAAACTTTGACATTCAGGACTGTCGTGTAAGCCTTACAAAAGTTATTGATAACATGGCTGATGCTGCCGTACCGGTTGTTGTAATTTCCATTAGTGCATTTCTTCTTATGCTCTTCACATGTCTGGCGGCTTTCTTTATTACTGTAAAAGGTCCTGAAAAGGTTCTTGTTCCACAGGTTGAAGGAAAGGAACTTACACAGGCTCTGATTGAAATGCAGGCAAAGGAGCTTTATCCAAAAATCCAGATGCGTTATGACGAATCTCCCGCTTATACAGTTTTAAATCAGTCTCCTGACGCAGGTGCCATCGTAAAGGCCGGTAGAAGAGTAACTCTTACAGTAAGTCGCGGAGCCGTTTTAAAAGAAGTTGAAAACTACGTTGGCCTTATGCTTGAAGATGTTAAAATTGATCTTTCTACAAAGCAGACTGGTCAGAATAAACTTATTACTCTGGCAGAACCAACATGGAAGCCGGATCTTGCTGATGAGGGTACTATTCTTGCACAGGATATAGAACCTGGTACAAAGCTTTCTGAGCCTGTTGTAATTAAATTTGTTGTAAGTCGCGGACCAAATTTTGACAAAACAAGAGTTGTCAGCATCAAGGGAAAGACAATTGAAGAAGTTCTTAATCTGCTTCCTAATTCAAAGCTGATTTACGACTTTACAGGTGTTAAAGCTCATGATTCTAAGGATCCGGATGCCGGTAAAGTTTTTGCACAGACAGATCTGGAAGAAGCTTATGTTGATAATTACAGTCGTGTTGCTGTTGAAGTAAAATTCCCTTACAAGGCAGAAGATGATCTTGTTTACGGAATCTTTGCTGTAAGAATTGCAGAATATCCATATCCTGTTGCAATGACAGTGGAATGTGTTGAAAAGAATGGACAGCGCAGGCAAATCACTTCTTTGAACCACACCGGCGGTAACTTTTCTGTACCTTATGCACTTCCATCAGGTAGCGAGATTGTTCTTAAAGTTGCAGGCAGGGAAGTTAAGCGAACTTCAGTCGGTAAATAATAAAATAATAAGGATGTAAAAATGGCCAGACCTTTAGTTTGTCTTTGTGTAACAGGAAAGACTCTTGCAGATGATGTTTCAATCGTAGAGCAGTATAAGGATTTTATTGACATTGTTGAACTTCGTGTAGACTTTCTGGAGCAGGATGAACGTCTCAAAATCAGAGAATTCCCTGCTATGGTTGATGTTCCTGTAATTCTGACTATCCGCCGTAAGCTGGATGGTGGTCAGTATTCAGAAGGTGAATCAAGCCGCACTATGCTTTTTGCCAGAGGCCTTGCATTTGCAGATGATGATCCAAAAAAGAACTTTGCTTATGTAGACTTTGAAGAAGACTATCACATTCCGAGCCTTGAAGATGCAGCACAGGCTTTTGGTACAAAAATCATCCGCTCTTACCATAACATGGAAAATCCTGTTGAAGACATCGTAGAAAAATTCAAAAGCCTTCGTCAGACTGGATACGAAATTCCAAAAATTGCTTTTATGCCTCATTCCCTTAAGGATGTAACAAAGGTATTTGCAATTGCAGATCAGTGGAAAGATACAGAACAGATTCTTTGTGCAATGGGACCTTTGGGACTTCCTACACGTATTCTGTCAGAAAAACTTCATTCTTATCTTTCTTATACAAGTCCTGCTGAACTGCTTGGCAATCTTCTTGCGATTGGTCACACAGATCCTTTTACATTAAACAATGTTTACCGATTCCGTGAGATTGATAGTGATACAAAAGTTTTTGGTATTACAGGTTATCCTCTTAAGGTTACTTCAAGTCCTGAACTTCACAATTCAAGTTTTGCACAGAACAAGATGAACGGAGTTTACATTCCATTTAAGAGTGAATCTATTGATGATGCCATGGAATTTGCAAAGGTGCTCGATGTGAAAGGATTCTCAGTAACAATCCCACATAAGGAAACTGTTATTCCTCTCTTAAAAAATATCGACTCTAAGGCTGATGCAATCGGAGCTTGTAATACAGTAATTCGTGATGGTGACAGCTGGAAAGGTTATAACACTGATGCCATCGGTTTTGAAAAAGCTTTGCTGGAATTTACTGGACTTAAAAACCTAAAAGGAAAAAAAGTTGCCATTATTGGTGCCGGTGGTGCAAGTCGTGCCATTGCGTATGAAATCAAGGAACTTGGAGCTACTGCATGTGTATTTAACAGAACTCTGGCTAAGGCCCGCATAATCGCAGAAAAATACGGATTTGAATATGCGACTCTTGGCCCTGAAAGCCTTGAAAAACTTCGTTTGTATTCTGACATTATTGTTCAGACTACATCAAAAGGCATGGGGTCGACAGAACAGTCTAATCAGGATAATGATCCAATCTGGTTCTATGACTTTAACGGAAAGGAATTTGTATACGACATCGTTTATTCTCCGGAAGTTACTCCTGTTATGGCAAGGGCGGATGCCTCTGGCTGCAGTGTCTGCAATGGTATGAGTATGCTGAAGTATCAGGGTGATGCTCAGTTTGAGTTGTTCAGAAAGCTGGTTTAATTTGATTGAAAATTGTAAGAAAGTGCTTCTCTCTGGGGAAGCACTTTTTTTATGCGGACTTCCACTGCAGGAGGGACTCTCCGGGACATGTCCGCAGTGCTGGCGGTTACTTGAGGATTTTGTCCAGACGTATGTCGTTCTGTCTCCAGTTTTTGTCTACTTTAACCTGAAGATCCAGATCGATTTTATAGTCAAAAAGTTTTCTCAGCTGTTTGAGGGATTCCACGCGGATTGTTTTTATCATGGCGGCTCCCTTTCCGATTACAATGCCTTTCTGACTTTCTTTTTCAACGCACAAAAAGGCCCTGCACCACATTTTGTTCGGTCCCCTCATTTCCATATCCGCAATCTGAACATAAACACAGTGAGGGATTTCCTGTTCCAGGCGGTTTATTGCCTGCTCGCGGATAACTTCTGCAATCCGGAAGTCTACCTCCTGGTCAGTATAAAACTCTTCAGGATAAAGGTGAGGGGCCACAGGTGCCAGGTCGTAAAGTGCCCTGAGAACATCATTAATTCCCTTGTCTTCCTTTGCAGAAGCGTCGAGAATTTTTGCATCATCAAGGTCCGGCAGCTGTACTTTAAGAAAGTGCCTTACGTGACCGGGATTTGAAGCTTTTTCGTCAATTTTATTTACAGCAACAACAGTCTTTTTTTCGTGGCCTTTGAGAAGTGCTGCAATAAGTTTTTCTTCATCACCACATGAACGGGTTGAATCCACAACATACAGAATGGCGTCTGCATTTGCCAGCTGGTCGGCAACAATGTTCCTCATACGAAGGTTCATTTTTTTGTCAGATTCGTGATATCCCGGTGTATCTACAAAAACAAGCTGACCCAGAGAGGTGTTTACAATTCCTTTAATTGCGTTTCTTGTTGTCTGAGGAATTGCACTAACAATACTGATTTTTTCGCCGGATGCTGTATTGAGGAAAGTTGATTTTCCAGCACTTGGGCGGCCAATAATAGTTACAAGTGCAGTTTTGTCTCCTACAGGAGGCTGTTCGTTTTCAATTTCTGTTGTTTCGTTCATAAACACATTGTACAGGATTTTTTTGATTTGGACGAGCATGGAATCTGCAACCGGCTTTCCGCAGCTGCACTTACGTTTCGGCCGGCTTTGCCGTCTGCCTGCGGCACTGCTCCAATCCGGCGTACACTTTGCGTGAATGACTCATGTATGTTAAAATAATTTTTATGGACTTTACACGAATCCTGCCTGGACACCCTCTTGATGAAGGTGCAGTTTACATTGATGGTGGCGTTAACTTTTGTGTTTTCAGCCGTAACGCTACAGCCGTTTACCTGGAGCTTTTTAAAAAGTCAGATGACAGTGCTCCCTGGAAAACTATTGAATTAGATCCCCTTACAAATAAAACAGGTGACCTCTGGCACGTTTTTGTAGCAGGCATTAAACCTGGTGCACTTTATCTTTACAGGGCTGACGGTCCTTTTGAGCCGGAAAAAGGACATCGGTTTAACAAAAATAATTATCTCTACGATCCAAAAGCAAGGGCACTTACAGACGGGTCCCTTTTTAAGAACTTAAAATCAGACAAGACCTGTCCTCTCAATAAAATGCCAAAATGTGTTGTTGTAAATAATGATTCATACGAATGGAACGGGGACAAACCTCTGAACATTCCACTTAACAAATCTATTATTTATGAACTTCATCTTAAGGGATTTACATCTTCCAAAACTTCAGGGTGCAGGTATCCTGGAACTTACAGGGGACTTATAGAAAAAATTCCATATCTAAAAGATCTTGGTATTACAGCCGTAGAATTGCTGCCTGTTCAGGAATTTGATGAATTCGAAAATATGAACATAAATCCCAGAACAGGCAAAAAAATGGTGAATTACTGGGGTTACAGCACAACAAGTTTCTTTGCACCTAAAGCAGGTTATTCTTTCGATAAAACTCCAGGTGCCTGTGTAAACGAATTTAAAGATATGGTAAAAGCATTCCATAAGGCAGGAATCGAAGTGCTTATGGATGTGGTATTCAATCATACTGCTGAAGGAAACGAAAACGGCATTACCCTTAATTTCAGGGGGCTGGAAAACTCAGTATATTATCATCTTGTAAGCGAACATAAAGAATACTATGTAAATTTCTCCGGCTGTGGTAACAGTGTTAACTGTAATCATCCTGTGGTGGCAGATTTTATTATTCAGTGTCTTCGTTACTGGGTTAGCGAAATGCATGTAGACGGCTTCCGTTTTGACCTGGCCAGCGTTCTCTGTCGTGACGAACGGGGATTCCTTAACGGGGAACAGTCCCTTACAAGACGAATCAGTGAAGATCCTGTTTTACGCAATATTAAAATAATTGCAGAGCCATGGGATTGTGGAGGAGCCTATCAGGTCGGAGGATTCCCCGGAGGAAGATGGTGCGAATGGAACGATAAATTCCGCGACGGCATCAGAAAATTTGTGCGGGGCGATGAAGGTCTTGTAACTGAGGCTGCAACAAGGGTTTCAGGTTCTTCGGATCTATATGCTCATGACGGGCGACGTCCATTTAATTCAATTAATTTTATTACAAGCCATGATGGTTTTACTCTTAATGACCTTGTGTCCTATAACGGCAAACACAATGAAGAAAATGGTGAAGAAAACCGTGATGGGAACGACAACAATTTAAGCTATAACTGCGGATTTGAAGGTCCAAGTACAAATCCAAAAATAGAAAATTTCCGCATCAGACAGATAAAGAATTTCTTTACGGCACTTATCCTTTCCCAGGGAACACCAATGTTTACAGCCGGTGATGAAGTTCAGCGTACACAGAACGGAAACAACAATCCTTACTGTCAGGACAACGAAATTTCCTGGTTTGACTGGAACTGTGTAAAGAATCATTTTGATCTGCTGGATTTTGTAAAAACACTTATTGCGCTGCGCAAAAATCATCGTGTATTTACCCGGACAAAGTTTTTTGACGGTCAGAAATCAGCATCTGATATTTCTCCTGCAGACATAAGCTGGTGTAACACAGAAGGACTTAATCCTGAATGGGGTAAAATGGACAGATTCCTGGGATTCCGTCTTGGAGGTGGTGCAGGAAATGATATGCTTGAAGAAGACAACGATTTTTATATTGCCTTTAATACAGACATTCACGACAAGACTATAACGATTCCTACACCTACATTGGGAAGAAAGTGGTTCAGGGTTGCGGACACATCAATTACCGACAAAAGCTGTATTCTTAATCCGGGCCAGGAAGAACTTCTTAACAGTCAGGAAAAATATGTTATTTTGTCAGGTTCAGCAATTGTTTTGATGAGTAAATAGACAAAAATGTGATAAAATGTTCTCTGTATTTTGGAAATTATTTTACGGAGAATACTATGAAATTTGATGCTGAAAAGTTCAGAGAAAACCTTGCCGCACGTCTTCGCCGCCAGTACGGAAAAGACATTTCGCAGGCTAACAGCCACGATCTTTTTGATGCAGTAAGTGCTTCCGTTCAGGAACTTATTATGCCTGCATGGATGGCAACACGCCGCGAATATGAAAAAAAGCCAACAAAACAGCTTTATTATTTGTCAGCAGAGTTCCTTATGGGACGTGCCCTTTCAAACAACCTTATTAATCTGGGAATAAAAGAAGAAGTTAAAAAAGTCCTCAAGGATATGAACATTAACTTCAACCTCATCGAAGACCAGGAGCCTGATGCAGGTCTAGGTAATGGAGGTCTTGGCCGTCTTGCAGCCTGCTTCCTGGATTCTCTTGCTACACTGGACTATCCTGGACACGGATACGGTATCCGTTACGAATACGGTATGTTTGAACAGAAAATCGAAAACGGCTACCAGGTTGAATATCCTGATGCATGGCTCAAGCACCGTGATCCTTGGGAAGTAAAACGCTCTGACCTTGCTGTAACAGTTAAGTTCGGCGGCGAAATCAAATACGGAAAAACTCCGGACGGACAGGACCGCTTCTACATCGAAAATGCTGAAGAAGTAATCGCAACTCCATACGATATGCCAATCGTTGGTTTTGATACAAACACAGTAAACACACTCCGTCTCTGGCAGGCATCATCTCCAGACGGATTCAACCTTCAGCTTTTCAACGACATGCGCTATCACGAAGCTGTTTACAAGCAGAACAGTGCAGAAAACATTACACGTGTTCTCTATCCAAACGACAACGGTCCGCAGGGAAAAGCCCTCCGCTTAAAGCAGCAGTATTTCTTCTGTTCAGCTTCCCTCCAGGATCTGGTTCATCACTTTGTAGCTAACTACGGAACTGACTTCAGCCGTTTCCCTGAAATGCACGCAATTCAGCTGAACGATACTCACCCTGTAGTTGCAATTCCAGAGCTCATGCGTATTCTTATGGATGAATACAACATGGGCTGGAACGAAAGCTGGGATGTTGTAACAAAGACTTTTGCCTATACAAACCATACAATCCTTGCCGAAGCTCTCGAAAAATGGGATATCAGCATTTTCCAGGGACTCCTTCCTCGTATCTACCAGATCGTAGAAGAAATCAACCGTCGCTTCCTTATTGAACTCCGTGCAAAATATCCAAATGACTATGCTAAGCAGAATAACATGTCTATCATTCACGACGGAAAAGTATACATGGCATGGCTTGCAATTCACGCCGGATTCAGTGTAAACGGTGTTGCAGCCCTTCATACAGAACTGCTTAAAAATGTTGAACTTAAAGACTGGTACGAACTGTATCCTTCAAAATTCAACAACAAGACAAACGGTATTACACAGCGCCGCTGGCTCTGTTCTGCCAACGAAGACCTGTCAGCATTCATTACAAAGAGAATCGGACACGGCTGGGAAAAAGACCTCACAAAACTTAAGGGACTGGAAAAATACGCAGATGACGATGCTTCCCTCCAGGAACTTATCGACATTAAGCGTCATAACAAGGAAATCCTCGTAGACTTCCTCAAGCACAAGCAGAATGAATTCCTGGATCCGGACAGCATTTTTGACGTACAGGTTAAGCGTCTCCACGAATACAAGAGGCAGCTTCTGAATGTTCTTCACATCATGTATCTTTACAACAGAATTATTGAAGATCCGACATTCAATCCGCCAAACCGCACATTCATCTTCGGTGCTAAGTCAGCTTCAGGTTACCGCCGTGCAAAGGCAATCATTAAGCTCATTAACACAGTTGCTGAACGGGTAAACAATGACCGTCGCGTTGGAGGAAAACTTCGCGTAGTATTCATCGAAAACTACCGTGTATCTGTAGCAGAAAAAATCTTCCCTGCAGCAGACGTTTCAGAACAGATTTCTACAGCCGGAAAAGAAGCTTCTGGTACTTCAAACATGAAGTTTATGGTAAACGGTGCCCTTACAATGGGTACAATGGACGGTGCTAACATCGAAATTTTCGAAGAAGCAGGCAAAGAAAACGGCTTCCCATTCGGACTTTTAACAGAAGAAAT
>JAZQNJ010000020.1:0-33529 GCA_045627285.1 Treponema sp.
CTCCCATTTCTGGGCCGGCGTGAGTTTTTGATTTGTGGTTTCCATGTATAGACCTCATAGTGAATAGATTTTCGAGAAAAGATTCCCATATATATCTATTTGTGACGAATATGCATTTTTTACATAAATCTTCAAAAAAAAGTTAAAAATTTTTGCATCTCCAGCCCGGATAGTAAGGGCGAAGTCCACCGCAGGGAGCTCTGCGAACGAGGAGGATGACCGTCAGGGAACCCTGAATAGCCGGATTAAGCTGCCATTAAAAAATTGATTCTTCTATATAAACGGTATTATCTATAAACTTAATTGATTTTCTGTTATAATTTAAATTATGAATACTTGTGAAATTAAAATTGTTGCGGAAGAAGGCGTAAAGATTCCGGCTTATCAGACTAAGGGAAGTGCCGGTTGTGATGTTTGTGCTTTTCTTCCTGATGGTAAATCCATTACTTTAAAGCCAGGGGAGAGATTTCTTGTTCCCACTGGTATTAAAATGGCTATTCAGGAAGGCTTTGAAGTTCAGGTCAGGCCAAGATCGGGACTGGCTGTTAAAAATGGTATTACATGCCTTAATACTCCAGGAACCATTGATTCTGATTACCGCGGTGAAGTTAAAGTTATTCTCATAAATCTTGGTAGTGAGGATTTTGTCATCAATAACGGTGACAGAATTGCTCAACTGGTGGCTGCTCCTGTTACTCAGGCTGTTTTTGTAAAGACTGATGTGCTTGATGAAACTGAACGGGGTGAGGGCGGATTTGGTCACACCGGAAAGTAAGTTCTATTAATGAGATTTATTAATATAGAAGAACTTTATTTTTCTGCTGAAAAGGCAGTGCGTAAGTTCTTTGTTTTTCTTAAAGCTAAATTTTTCTCCAAATACGGCAACAGTAAGGCTGAAAAACATGTAAGGCATATTGAAGCTCTGGGATATTACTATCATCATATCTGGATCAGAAGTAAGCTTCGCAAAAAGCTGATTATTCTCTGGTCTGAGTCCATAAAGCCCTATATTCTCCACTTTAACCTGCTGAATTTTATTTTTAAATGGTCGGCTGTTCTTTGCTGGAAGATTGGGCTTAAGAAGCAGGGGGACTGGCTGGATTCTGCCATGGTGGACAGAACCGGGCTTAACCGCCATGTTTTTTACAGATATCTTTTAAAAGAACTGTTTCTGTACTTTTTTGTTTTTTTTCTGTTTTTCTTCTTTATATTTTTCTGTAATCACATTCTTCTTATTATTCAAAAGGTTATTGAAAAAAAGGTTCCTCTCTGGGATGTTATGTGGCTTATGATTTATGCTCTGCCTGGTATTATTGCCCAGTCAGCTCCTTTTGCCACTCTTGTTGGATTTCTTGTATGTCTGGGGCGTCTTGCTTCTGAAAATGAAATTCTTATTTTTAGGGCGTCCGGTCACAGTTACAAAACAATTCTTATTCCTGTTGTTTCTCTTGGGCTTTTGATTTCTTTAGGATCTTTTTTTGTTAACGATTACCTGATTCCTCTGGGAACGATAAAATACAACAAACTTTATTATTCAATCCTTCATTCAAATCCTGCCGTTGAGCTGGAAAGTCACTCCGTAAAAAAGACCATTGACAAAACCCTTGTTATTGGTGAGGTAAACGGTGAGAAGGTAAGCGATCTTATTTTCTTTGATACAGGCTCTGAAGATGAACAGAGAATAATTGTTGCAGATTCTTCCGTCGTTAAAAAATCAACTGATCCAGGTGTTTTGATGACGCTGGACATGGACAATTCTACCGTTGTTCTTTTTGACAAGTCTAAGCGTGCGGATTACGATGTTCTGACTTCTGACAAAATGAGCCTTAATGTTTTTGAATCTTCGATTATGGATTTTTCAAGGAACACTTCTCCCAGGGAAATGACTTTTTACGATCTGAATAAAAAAATCAGGGAAATGGAAAAAGAGCCGGGAATGTCGAAGAAGAGAATCAATTCTTTTAAGGTTGAGTTGAATAAAAAATTCTCACTGCCTTTTGGATCCATATTCTTTGCTTTTCTTGCTCTGCCTCTGGCCTTGATTTTTGGAAAGCATAACGGGCAGACTATCGGGCTTATTATTGGTATTATTATTTCGCTTTTATACTGGACTGTAATGGTTCTGGGGCAGATTTTTGGTAACAGGGGCGGTTTAAGCGGCTTCTGGGTTATGTGGTTTCCGAACATACTTATTTTTATTGCCGCCTCCATATTCTATCTGAAGCTGGTTCGAAAATGACACTTATTAAATATCTTTTAAAGCGTTTTGTTCCTCTGTTTTTTGGTTCCCTTCTTTTTTTTGCTTTTGTTCTGGTGCTGGTGGACCTGTTTATGAATCTGTGGAACTTTATTTCTAATGCTGTTGCTGCAAAAATTGTTTTTAAGATTATGCTTCTTTATTTTCCTAAAACAATGTGGTATGCCGCTCCTCTGGCGATTCTGTTTTCTGTTTCTTACACTTTGTCTGATTTTTATGCTAATAACGAGCTGGTCGCTATTTTTGCCTCTGGAGTTCCTCTCATTAAGTTTACGGCTCCTATGCTGGTGTTTGCTTTTTTGATGAGCTTTGTGCTTTATATTTTTGAGGATAAGGTTGTTGTGCCCACCTACGCACAGAAGGTTGAGATGCAGGAAATTGTCCTTAATAAAGAAAAAAGCAAAAATAATGACAGAATCGTTGTTATTTCCGACAGGGGCAACGTGGTTTACAAGGCTGATTTTTATGATGATTCTGTAATGCGTCTTTATGGAATTTACATTGTTATCCGTAATGAAGATAAAACTTTGAATTCAATTATAAGGGCGGATTCTGCACTTTGGGTGGAGGATCACTGGAAGCTTTCTGGAACTACAAGATATGAGCTGGTTGAGGGGACTCTTAAAACTTCTGCTTTAGATAAGGCGACTGCTGAAAGACTTACGGAAATGCCTGAAACCTTTAGAAATAATACAATTAGCGTAGAAACTGTCAATTCAAAAGCTGCTAAGGAATACATTATCCATTTAAGAAAGGCAGGGCTTCCATACGGAGAACAACTCAGCATCTATTATAAGAAATTTGCTTTTCCGTTTATTCTTTTTATTGTAGTTTTCCTTTCCATTGGATTAAGCGGCAAAACTCGTAAGAACGTTATGCTTGTAAGCCTTGCAAGCTGTGTAAGTGCTGCTGTTTTATATTATGTTTTTCAGATGGTAACAATGATTATGGCTAAGTTTGGAGTACTTACTCCGTTTATGGGGGCATGGCTTCCTGTATTTTTGTTTGTATTTATAAGTATTGTGCTTCTTAAATACGCAAGAACATAAGTCTTGTTTTGCTTACAGTTTTTTATACCTATAAGGCAGGATTTTTTTTGCCGATTATATACATACGGGAAATTATATGATTACTGAAATTTTTGATATTAAACACAGCTCTACCGACGGCAAAAGCCGCACCGGTGTTCTGCATCTTCCTCACGGAGATGTGCAGACTCCAGTTTTTATGCCTGTTGGAACTAATGCTACTGTTAAGGCTCTTACCAAGGATGATCTTGATGAAATAGGTTTTGAAATCATTCTTGCAAATACATATCATCTTTATCTTCGTCCTGGCAGCAATGTAATTGAAGAAGCCGGTGGATTGCACGGTTTTTCCGGCTGGAAGAAGAACTTTCTTACTGATTCAGGCGGATTTCAGGTGTGGAGTTTAAGCAAGCTGCGTAAGATTACTGAGGAAGGAGCTTTTTTTTCTTCCAATATTGACGGCAGCCGCCATATGTTTACTCCTGAAAAAGTGGTTGATGTTCAGACTCAGTTTAATTCTGACATTCAGATGCAGCTGGATGTTTGTACAGGCTTTGGTATTGAAAAAAAAGAAGCTGTTCACGCCCTTGATATTACAGAAAACTGGCTTAAGCGGGCTAAAAATCAGTGGCTTAAAAAACAGGAGGAAGGCTATAAAGGAATTCTTCTTCCAATTGTTCAGGGAAACTTTTTTAAGGATTTAAGAAAACGGTCTGCAGAATTTGTTACTGAGATGGAACTTCCAGCCATTGCCATTGGGGGATTAAGTGTAGGAGAGCCTGCTGAAGAGTTTGCTTCAATGCTTGATTATACTGTAGAACAGCTTCCGGTTGGTAAAGCAAAATATGTCATGGGAATCGGGACTCCTGATTATATTCTTGATGCCGTACATTCTGGTATTGATATGTTTGACTGTGTCCTTCCTACACGAAATGCAAGAAACGGCAGTTACTTTACCCATGACGGTAATCTCTCTATTAAGCAGGAGAGGTTTATACATGATTTTGGTCCTGTAGATAAGGAATGTGGCTGTAAGGTTTGCAGAAATTATTCAAGAAGCTACCTGCGTCATCTTTTTAAGGAACAGGAAATTTTGAGTTCTATGCTGGCAAGCTACCATAATCTTTACTTTTTGCACAATATGATGAAGGAAGTTCGTAACGCTATTGAAGAAAACAGGTTTGAAGAATATAGAACAAATTTCTTGAAGCGGTATCATTCCCGGGATATCAAATAGTTCTGGAGAAATAATTTGAAAAAAATACTTGGTTGTTTACTGATTTTTGGTTCTGTGATTTTTGTTTACTCTCAGTCATCTTCTGAAGGAAGCTCTAATGCTCCTTCGATTGAGGGTGCGTCCGGTGTAGTAGAAGCGGAAAATTCTACTGATTATAAGGATTTTGGTGCAGAATCAACTGATGAGGGTGATGAAAAATCTGAAAAGAAGGTTGTAAAATCCAGGGCTGGTGTTAGTGATGTTCCAGATCAGAAAAGACCTCAAAAACAGGATAAAGATAAAATCGATAAGCTTGATGAACAGTTCCCGGATGACAGAAAAACTAATGCAGACACCTTAAAATACGGGATGGAAGATGACATTGTTGAACTGATGGATAAGCTCCTTAAAAACGAGGATGTCCGTTTTGTTGATGAAGTATATGATCTTTTTGAAGTTACAAAAAACGTAACTGTACGAGATAAAATTCTGGAATACTTTACAAAGCTTGAGGATCCTTGTCTTGAAGATTATGCAGTGATGATCCTTAACGATCCTTACGATGAAAAAAAATCTACTGTAAGTGCTGTTTTTAAGTATGTTCAGGCTGTGAAGACAAAAGAGGCAGTTCCTGCAGTTCTGACCCTTCTTGAAAACGAAGAAGAGGATTATTTTAACAATGCTTTGACAACTATAGGTGATATTGGTGGTCCTGAAGAGGCTGTTTATCTTACTGAATATCTGGATCGGGAAGACTTAACTGTAGCCCAGAAGCAGCAGCTTGTAAAAGTTCTTGGAAAAATTAAAGCTGTACAGACATACGACAAGCTTGTTGAACTTGCGGAAGATACTGATGAAAATACTTTTATCAGGATGTACTCGGCAGAAGCCATCGGTTCCATGGAAAAAAAAGAAGCCATCCCTGTGCTTTTAAAGCTTTATGAGGATTCTGATCCAAAGCTGCGATGTTATGTTATAAAGGGACTTTCTCATTTTCCTGAGGATGATGAAGCAAAAAGTACTATTCTTGAAGCCATAAGGGATGCTCACGTTACTGTTCGTCTTGAAGCTGTTGATGTTTGTAAAAAGAATGACTACAAAGAAGCTGTTCCTTTTTTGATTTACCGTCTTGAAAAAGAAAAGGAAGATTCTGTTAAAAAGAAGTGCTATCCCGCCATTGCTTCACTTAATACAAAAGAAGGTAATGAATATCTTGTAAAGCAGATTACAGATAAAAAAGTTGCTGATACTCCAAAAAGCCGTATTGCTCAGGCGCTTCTTGAACAGAACAATACAGGTACTGAGGAAATTATTGAGCTGGCAAGGGAAACCCTAAAGGATGACAGAAGAAAACCACTCCGCTATGCACTTGGAAAAGAATTTGCAAAATACCAGAGGAATGAGTTTGCTCAGATTTGTAAGGAATATATTGCAAGCAAAGATACTGCCACCCAGGGTACTGGTCTCGATATTTATGCAAAGGGAAGATATGGCTCTGTAACTGAGGATGTTCGATCCCTTGTTATTTCTGGTGCTAAGCAGACTAAAAAAAATGCTAATGCAGAAAAAGCTGAAAAAATACTTGGCTCTTCCGATGCTTCTGTAATTGAAGCTCAAAAGATAAAAGATGAAAGAGCTGAAGCGGAGCTTAATAAAACAAAGCCTTCCAGGGACAACAAAAAAGAGAAAAGTCCTGACAAAAAAACTGCTGCTTCCAGCAATGAAAGCAGCAGTGAAGCCAAGTGATTTTATTCGTACATACTGTTTAATACTCTGTAAAGAATATTGACTTTTTCTTTCTGGGGTTCAGTCAGGCTTTGTGTGGCATCGTCAACAAGACTTTCCAGGGCTGCAAGACTTTCGTTAAGTGCAGTTGTAAATCCTCTTGATACCTTAAACCAGTAGGTTCCCCTGTTGTCGCTGAATAAGGTAATAAATCCGAATTCCCGGGACTTGGATTTTGCCATTGTAACTTTCATTACGTACTGAAGGGATTCAATAAGTTTTGCGTTTTCTTCAGAAGTTCCTGTTGTTACGTTAAGACCTCTGGGCCATGCATCAGGCGGTACAGGAGTCAGGTTAAGATTTTTTACAACCTTCATAATGAGTTCAAGTTTTTCGCCTTCAAGCAGTGTTCCACCTTTGAGGATGAGTTTTCCTCGTAAACCTGCCACAACTGCAATTCTATTTTTATCTGTTTCTGCGAGAACTGCTGTCTTAAAGCGGTCAAAGGGAAGAACTGCCTGTTTTTTGCCTTTAACTTTTTCAAGGTCAAACATGTCTCCGCCAAAACCGAATACATTTTCGTCAGCCTTTTTCTTTTCGATTTTATCGAGACGTCCGCCAAATCTTCCGTCGTCACGTCCTGGTTTTGATTTTCTGTCACGGAATGTAGAACCTGTGTATTCTGTGTTTCCAGTAAGTGAACGTCCTTTTGATCCTCTGGCAGCCATAAGCCTGCTTTCCAGCTGAGGGTCAATCTTTGCCAGAAGAGCCTTTGTAAGTGGTGAGACTGACATGGCAAACATGCGGCTTGTGCGTACTATTTCGCCTGCTACAATAAAAAGCGGATCTGTACGGAACATGCTGGATCCAGGGTGAATTGAGATGTGGTCTGCTGTAAGGGAACGGTAATTTTCTTTTCCTTCCCTGATACATACAAACTGAATCATTCCTGATGCAATACAGCACAGGTAATTGTTCATGCTGCCGCCACCTGTAACTGGAATTCCAAGTTCTCTTATTTCGTCTTCCAGCTGTTCTTTGATGCTGGCTATTTCTTTCATTACCTTTTCGTCCAGATAATTGTTCTGACAGAATCTTGTCTGGTTTTCCATTGACTGCCATCTTCTGAAGAGACTTACATAAGAAACAAAATCCCCCTGAATGTCCCTGAATGCGTGATGAGCAGCCCTTGCGTCCATTTCCTCTCCCGGAGGAAGAACGAAAGGTGACTGAGTGCTTAAGAAAGCTGTTGCAATTACTACTTCTTCGAGAACGTCAGGGTAGTTCATGATGGACTCAACCAGGATTCGGCTTACACGAGGTTCAAGAGGAAACTCTACCATCAGCTTACCGATAGAAGAAAGTGTTCTGTCGGGGTTAAGTGCTTTGAGCATGTTGAGGGTTTCGATGGCTCCCAGTATGTTTTCGTGGTCCGGTTTTGAGATAAAGTCGAAGTCTTCAAATTCCGTAATGCCAAGCTCGCTCATGCGCAGGAGAACTTCACTTAAGTCTGTTCTGAAAATTTCTTCTGTTGTGTATTCAGGCCGCTGGTCAAAATCGGATCTGGAATAAAGTCTGTAACATGTTCCAGGACAGGTTCGGCCGGCACGTCCACGGCGCTGGTTGCAGCTGGCTCTGCTTACAGGTGTTTCTATAAGAGAAGATGTAAAGGTTTTTGGATTATAGAAGTTGAGCTTTGCAAGTCCGCAGTCTATTACTGTTGTAATTCCGTTGATTGTTACAGATGTCTCTGCGATGTTTGTTGAAATAACAACCTTTTTCTTTCCGAATGGAGCGGAGTTAAAGACTTTTTCCTGTTCTTCTTTTGGGAGACGTCCGTAGAGAGGAACAAGGTGGATTTTTGATCGGAAACTTGAATAGGAAAGACGCTGAATGCAGTCCTTGATAATTTTTTCTCCTGGAAGAAAAATGAGAATATCGCCATCCTCTTTGTTGTCAAGTACGCGGTCAATGGTTGTTTCAATTTTATGAAGTATTGCCTCAGAACCTGAATCAGTGGTGGTTGTTGCCTTTAGTGAAGGAGGGTCGTAAACCATTGTTACAGGGTAAGTTTGTGTTTCTATGGTTACAATAGGACAGTTGTCAAAATATTTTGAAAAAGCTTCTGCATTCATAGTGGCAGAGGAAACAATTACCTTAAAGTCAGGGCGGGCAGCAAGAACACGTTTTAAAAGTCCAAGACAGAAGTCGATGTTCAGGGAACGTTCGTGGGCTTCGTCTACCATAATCACGGAATATTTACTCATCCATGGATCAAGCTTCATTTCCTGGAGGAGTATGCCGTCTGTCATGATTTTAATTTTTGTCGATGCGTCTGTTTTATCTTCAAAACGCATTTTATAGCCTACGAGCCCTGGGTACGAGGTATTCAGCTGCTTTGCGATAAACTCAGATACGCTTAGTGCGGCAATTCGTCTTGGTTGTGTAACTGCAATGACACCGTCCTTTGAGAAGCCGGCCTCGTGAAGAATTACAGGTATTTGAGTTGTTTTACCTGAGCCTGTTGGAGACTGTACTACAATTACCTGATTTTTTTCCAGTGAATCAAGAATAAGTTGTTTCTGTTCGTAAACAGGTAGTTTTTTGTAATCTATTGCCATTTTGATTTTCCTTTGAGATTATTATAAATTGAGCGGCGGTTTTCCAGATAACCGGCCCATCCGTAATGTCCTGTCCTTTTGAGACAATGAATAAAATCATCATCTACCAGCTTTACTGTGAACTGAGCATCAGGCTGGATATAGGTTGTAATAAAATATGGTTCTATTGATTTGAATTCTGGTTTTATGTCCTTTTCCATTGTGATTTTGATGATAAGTCCGTCGCCTGTGTCATCCCGCTCGCTGGGTGTTTTATTGAAGGATGGGGATGTTCTCTGTGCCGAAATTGTGTTTCCGTTGGCATACATGATAAAGGCCTTCTTTTCTTCTGTTGAAATCAGTTCAAATTCTTTGCTGCAGTGGGGGTGATTTGCCCAGATTATGTCTGCACCACATTCTGTAACAAGCTGTCTGTAAAAACTTTTATGACTTTCCGTAACCTTTGTTTTGTATTCTTCTTCATCAGTATGGATGCTGATTATGAGAAGGTCGTGTTGATTCGAAGCTGAAATTTCTTTCAGCTGTTTGATAAAATCATCATGCTTCTTTGCAGGAAAGTAGTCTATCCAGCCGGAGGCATCCGGCCTGTTAAGGATTTCTGTAATTGAGACAAAAAGAATTTTCCAGTCATTTTTTGTAATGACTTTGTAAGTGAGAGGGTCATTTTTCTTGCTTTTTAATCCACAAGCCCATAGTTCTTTGCGTGCTGCGAAAAAATTTCTTGTGGCATTTATTCCTTCCAGCCCCCAGTCATTGGTGTGATTGTTTGAAAGACTGAAAACATTAAATCCGGCATCAATAGCTGCCTGCACGTAGGATGAATGCATGTTGAACTGGGGGTAGGTGCTCCAGTCCTTTTTGTCGTTTACCGGGGCTTCTATGTTTGCAAAAGAAAGGTCCCCGGAAGAGACGAGGGGGGTGATATCTTCCCAGATTCTTGGAAAATTTCCTGCCTTGAAATTTATGGTGTGGGCCATAATATCACCGGCAAAAATCAATTTTATCTGAGAGGCTGGTACTGTATTTTCTGATAAAGAATCTGTTTTTTTGCCAGAACTGGTGGAAGCACAGGACGTAAAAAGTTCTGAAAAAAGCAGAATACATGCGGAAAATATTACGCAGGAGCGTGGAAAATTCATAATTTAATTATAGTAGAAAATTACTCATAAAACAACTCAGCGTAATTCTTGACCACAGAGCCTTTAACAAGGTAAATTATAGATATGTTTGATGTAAAAGATTCTGACCTTTTTGACCTGGAAGAAGAGGATTTTGATACCATTCTTGCTTCCGATATTACTTTTCACGGAAATATCAAGTTTAACAAGCCCTTTATGATCAGAGGTAACGTCAGCGGTTCTATAAATGCTGTTAGTGATCTTCTTATTGATACAAATGCTGTTGTAAATGCAGAAATCAGTGCTACAAGAGTTCTGGTGCGTGGAAAAGTTGAAGGTAATATTGCAGGAAAGGATCTTGTTTTTGTAACATCTACCGGTTCTGTAACAGGGGATATTACTTCTAAGCAGGTTGTTCTTGAACCTGGCAGCCGTTTTTCCGGCAAATGTACAATGACAAATTAGTTTTTTGGGTGTGAATATGAATTTAAAAAAAGTTATACTGGTTGCAGTTTCCCTGACATTTACTTTAGCTTGTGCTGTTTCACAGAAGGCTGATGCCCTCGTTCTTTACAGGACTGGTAACTATCCGGAAGCCATAAAAATCTGTGAAGAAGAAATTACTGCAAATCCTGAAAATATCGATTCTTACTGTGTTCTTTGCTGGAGCCTTGTTCGTAACAGACAGTATGCTGAAGCAGAACAGCGCAGCACAGAAGCCCGCAAAGTTAACTCTTCGGATGTACGCCTTATTGAAATTCAGGCCGAGGCAAAATTCTATCTTGGTAAAAATACTGCTGCCTTAGAATTGTTCCAGCTTTATCTTGCAAATGTCCCTGTAAACGGAAGCCGCATCGGAAATGCTTATTATTACATGGGTGAAATTTACATTCGCCAGGCAAAATTCCAGCACGCAGATATTTCTTTTACAGCAGCTGTCCGTACAGAACCTCAGGTTGATTACTGGTGGACAAGATGTGGTTATGCAAGAGAAATGGCCGGAAGTTACAGTTCAGCCATGGAAGCTTATAGCAAAGCTCTTGACCTTAATCCTTCACAGGCTGATGCAGCCAGAGGTAAGGAAAGAGTTGCAGCCCGTCTTCGCTAATTATTACTCTGTATGTCAAAAATAATTCATTTTGAAACTCTTGGCTGCAAACTTAATCAGGTTGAATCTGAAGGTGCAGCTTCAGGTTTTGTAAGTGCTGGCTTTGAAGTTTCAATGTCTCCTTTTTCTGCAAAAACTCCTGAATCAAAGAATATTGTTCTTTGCGTTGTAAATACCTGTACTGTTACTGCAAAAGCTGAACAGAAAGCAAGAAGAATTATCCGGCTTCTTTTGAGCAAATGTCCTGAGGCCTGTATTCTCGTAACAGGATGCTATGCCCAGAACTCCAGACAGGAAATTCTTGATATAGATGAAAGGGTTACTGTTCTTGGTGGGCAGTATAAGGGACATATAGCTGATGTTCCTGAGATTCTAAAAAATAACCCTGATTTAACTGGCAAAGATCTTTCTAAACTGCTGGAAGGTTCATTTGAACCTGTTTATAAAACGGCTGTCCCGGGAGTAATACAGCAGCCATTCCGTCTTGTTCCTGATAACTTTCTCCATCACTCCCGTTCATCACTTAAAATTCAGGATGGGTGTAACTGTGTCTGCACTTACTGTGCCATTCATCTGGCCAGAGGTAAATCCGTAAGTCTTGATGCTCAGGAAGCCATTAATAGGGTAGTGGCCCTGGAACAATCTGGTCAGACTGAAGTTGTTATTACGACTGTAAATATCAGCCAGTATCATGGTAAATGGGAGGACGGTACTGTTAATTTTGCAGGTCTCCTTAAGCTTCTTCTTGCCAATACAAGTACCATAAGATTTAGGATTTCAAGTCTTTATCCGGAAATCGTTGATGAAGAACTTTGTCAGGTTATTTCTGATGAACGGGTTTGTCCGCACTTTCATATTTCTGTTCAAAGCGGAAGTGATGATGTTCTTGCCAGAATGAAACGTCCTTATAAAATCGAGGCTGTTTACAAAGCATGCAGACTTCTAAAAAAGGCTAAAGGAAATCCCTTTCTTGCCTGCGATATTATTGCAGGATTTCCTGGTGAAACAGACAGGGATTTTGACCTTACCATGAAGATGCTGGAGGAATGCGGATTTACTTTTGTTCACGCATTTCCATTCAGTGCACGACCAGGAACTGAAGCTTATAAAATGAGACCAATGGTTCCAAATTCTGTGGCAGGTGAAAGAGTTAACAGACTTGAAGAATTCAACTTAAAAGCTAAAAGTTCATATATTTCCAGCTTCCAGGGTAAGATACTTAATGCTGTATGCGAGACTGTTCATAGGCCAAAGCTTTTTAAAGACAGAGTGATTGTACATGCCGTAACAGATAATTTTCTTCATTGTCAGTTGATTTTTGGACCAGGGGATTTGCTCCCTACGGCGGGATCTGTTATTTCTGTTGAAATCAGACGACCTCTTTTACCATCTGAAATTACAGGGGAAAGCGACACTCTTGCGGTTGTAAGGTTTTAAGATAGAACGTTTTTATCTTCTGAGCTCAATATTTGTCTTTTATCTTTTATTTTTAATGGATATAATGGAGTTATGTTTAAAAAAGTCGGAAGATATGTAATACAACAGTTTGATTCTGTTCCCTATGTGCTGGGTTATATTGGCCGCACTTTTCAATGTTCCTTCTCTTTTTTAAAAACTAAATCATCTCGAAAGATCCTTATTATGCAGCTGCTTTTTACGTTTATTGAAGCACTGCCTCTTATTTCTATAATTTCTGCTGCTATTGGTTCTGCCATTTATCTGATGGGTTTTAAGTTTCTTTCCGGAATTGGGCAGGGTGCTCTGATTTACAGTCTGCTTGTTATTATTGTTACACAGGAGTTAGGACCACTGATTGTTGCGTTTGTTGTTATTGCCAGATCCGCTACGGCAATTGCTACAGAGCTTGGGGGAATGGTCGTTTCTCATCAGATTGAAAGTTATATTTCCTGTGGGGTTGATCCTATTAGTCATCTTGCAGCTCCACGATTTCTTGGTGTTACTTTTTCTGTGTTTTTTCTGAATTTGTATTTTTCGTTCTGTGGTCTCATTGGACCCGTTATAGTACAGTTTATTTTGAATCCTGTTACTGTTGGAACTTATCTTAACGGTGTGCTTTCCTGCCTTACTTTAAGAATTATTCTTGCTTCCCTGGTAAAAAGCATTGTTTTTGGAATGATAATTTCAATTACAGCCACCTTCTATGGATTTAATGTGGAACGTGCTTCTACTGAAGTTCCTGTTGCCGGTATTTCGGCTGTTGGAAAATCGGTTTTTGGAATCATCCTTACCGACTTGTTTGTTGTTTCTTTGTTTTATATTTTGTAGGTAAAAGATGGCACTTTTTACTGTTGAAAATGTTGAATTTGAATCAAGAACTGCCCAGATTGTAAAAGGCGTTAGTCTGTCCATAGAAAAAGGCTCTACCACAATCCTTTCCGGTCGTTCTGGTGGTGGTAAATCAACTCTATTAAAAATGATTGCAGGAATACTTGTTCCTACATCTGGAAGGGTTTTATTTGAAGGCAAAGATATTCAAAATATGAGTAAAGAAGCTAATCTTGCTTTCAGGAGGAGATGCAGTTTTGTGTTTCAGGATTCTGCACTGTGGGCTAATCAAAATATTATTCAGAATTTGACACTTCCGCTGCAGATTCATTTTCCGAAGATGAAGCAGGAAGAACGGGTAAAACTGGTTCATGAAGTCTGCAGTAAAGTCGGATATGACAGGGATTTGACACTGCGTCCAGTAGACCTGTCAACTGGAGAACAGAAAAAAATAGCATTTGCCAGAGCAATCATCTGTGATCCTGAAGTGCTTTTTCTGGACGAATGTACAGAATCCCTGGATAAAAAAGGCAGTGAAATTATTATCAGGCTGCTTCACGATTTTATAGATAAAGGAAATACTATTATATATATAAGTCACCATTCATCTTTTGTTAATGAGTTTCCTGGAATAAACTACTATATTGATAATGGAGTTCTGACAGGAGAAGGAAATAAAAATGAAGTTCAAGATTAAATATGCTGATCAGATTGTAGGCGTTTTTTCTATTGCTGCCATATTAGGTTTAATTATTCTCATTTTTGCAATAGGCTCACAGCAGCACTGGTTTGAAAAGAAAAACTCCTACTATACTATTTTTGATTCTGGTTCAGGCCTTTCTGCCGGAATGGATTTGACTTATAAAGGGTTTTCCATCGGTAAAATTAAAAAAGTAAATCTTCAGGGAGAGCACGTTCGGGTAGACTATTATGTCCGTGGTGAATATTCACAGTACGTTAAGGAGAACTCTCTGGTTCAGCTTGTATCAAGTCCTATTGGCCTTGGAGCTTCATTTAATTTTTATCCGGGAGAAGGTCCTGACCTTCTTGAGTCTGGTAATGAAATTTACAGGGTTGATTCAAGAAAGGGTAGAAGAATGATTGAAGAACGGCTTGTTCATATTGATAAGCAGACTGATTCTATCGGTGCTCTTATGAATCAGGTTTCAGACCTTCTTACTCATGTTAATGGTATTGTGTTTCAGCTTGATAATGCTATGGCTGGCCGTACAAGAGGCGGTAAAGTTACACCTATTCAAGGAATTCTTATTAACATTAGTGAACTCACTGGAAATATTAACACAATTCTTGCAGCAGATGACGGTGCTATTTCTAAAATTCTTGGGCCCCAGCTTATGGCAGATCTTGTTAAAACCCTTGGTAATATTGCTTTTATCAGTAAAGACTTTACAGGTGTTTCGGGCAATGCTGACAAGCTTCTGGAAAATGCAGTTCCACAAATTGACAGTGCCCTTATTGAATTGAATACAGTTCTTGTTGATGTTCAGGACGTTCTTACAGGTCTTTCAAACAATCCACTTTTAAGAGGTGGTGTTCCTGACAGATCAAAATCTGAATCATCTACTACACAATTAAGAAATTCGGAATTTTAGGGGATTAAAAGATGTATAAGTTCAAAAGAATTTTATTTTCTGGTGTACTGATTTACTGTCTCGCAGCCTGTTCATCTGCTCCTAAAAGAGTCATGCTGGTTACAGATACAAGAAATGCAGCAGCCAGTGTATATGAAACTGCCAACAGAGAAATGGTTGCCGGTAAGATTGAAAACGCTGGTGGACATCTTCAGCAGGCATATAATATGGGATTAAAAATTGATGATGCTGACCTTTTGTGCAGAATTTCCCTTTCTGCCGTTGTGTATAAGCTTTCTTCTGTTTATCAGAAAGACAATATTGCTCCTGCCTCTCAGCTGGCACGTAAACCGGACGATTTTGCTGCCGATACCCCATTTTATGGATTAAATGCTGAGGATATGCTGAATCTTGCAGAGGAGTACAGCGGAAGGGCAGAGGATAAAAAACTTTTACGAGGCATTACTGAAATTTACAGGGCAAGAATTGCCTTGTCTTATAATAATCTCAATATTCAGGAAACTCTCTTAAAACTTTCAGAAACAGAAAAACTGCTGGTTAAAGAGCCTTATTACAAAGGATATTTGTATAGAACTCAGGGCGATGTTTACGCCTGGGACAAACAGTATGGAAAAGCGCGGGATTTATATCTAAAGGCTGCAGAAATACATACTAAGAACAGATATCTCGAAGAAATCGGACTGGATTATTACAGTGCTGCCAGAATGAGTTCTCTTGCGGGAAATAAAGAAGATGCCCTTACTCAAATTGACAAAGCCTTGAAATACGACAAGGATGCGGAAAATACATCTGCAATTGCAGCTGATTATTATGCTTATGGCCTTATTCTGTTAAAAAATTGCAGAAGTGATGAAGAAAAACAGCGTGCAAAAAAAGCAATTCTCTGGGCTGGTCAGATATATAATGCCGGTGGATTTATTGAGAACGCTGAACTTTGCAATAAAAAAGCCGCAGAACTGTAAGACCTACTGTGGTCTGGCTTAAAAACCTTATTTTTCGTCTGTAGCCGGCTCTTCGCTTTTTTGTTCTTCTGAAGGCGGGGCGCCATCATCAACTTCAATCTTAACTGAATAGTCGGTTTTATCCCATGGAAGGGAAAGAATTGTATTCATCATTCGTTTCTGAAGTTCATCACAAATGTATTTACGGATATAATTTCTGATGTCATCCGGTGTTTCTGGAGTAAAAATGAGAATAGTAATAATGCCCTCATTTGTTGGTTTTATGGCGTGAATTCTGGCATTGACTTTAAGCTGTTTGCTTCCTAAAACCAGAGTAAGTCCATGAAGTACGCTTTTTGGCTGAGCAAGCTGTCCGTATTTAGCAGGAATGTTTATACCTGCGCCAATGGAACTTATATCAAGAAGTTTCATTTTATACATGGTATTGGCATTTACGAAGTAAGCTTCAGATTCTTTATTTTCGGCACAGCTCATGCGGACAAATTGACGCATTCCTTTAGCTTTTAAGTCAGTAAGCTTCATCATGACGTTTCCCATGATTTCTCCGAAGCTTTTTTCCAGATCATAAAAACCTGCTTCCAGTTTTAAGGCTTTAACCCAGCGTTCACGTTCTGCCGGTTTTAGCTTTCCTGCAAAAACACCAAATGAGCATTTTGAATACTGAGGATCTGTTTCAAAGTATGAAATAAAATTAAACCATACGTTTGCTGTATTTTGACTGTCAGCATTGATATATACGATTGCATCAGGATTTAATTGCAGAAGGCTTTTTAATTGTCTGTATTCGTCCACCTTATAGATTTCATATTCCTGTTCCATAAGGCGAAGAATAACGTTTGAATTAAGTGAGAATGTTGCACATACGAAAAAAACCTTTCTACCAAAGATTTCAGTATTATCAGTGATACTCATGTCTTTTTAATTATACAGGAATCTTTTTATTTTTAAAGTGGTATGGTTAAATGACTGTTATTATGTCATAATGTACAAAGTTTTTATTATTTTGTGAGTTAATTTCTCACAAAGTTTGCGTTGCAAACTAATTAATTTTTATTGTGCATTTATTTTTATACATGCACGTTAAAAGTCAGTTTCTGATTATAAGATTTGGTTCTGACTATATTTGGGAGTATCTGATGAATAAAGCAGAATTGATTGATGCAGTATCAAAAAAGGCCGGATTAACAAAAAAAGATACAGATGCCGTTCTTAAAGCATTTGTTGATACAGTTGGGGAAGCTCTTGCAAAAGGTGATGATATTGCTTTGACCGGTTTAGGAACTTTTACTGTTGGTACAAGAGGTGAGAGAACAGGTCGTAATCCAAAAACAGGTGAAACAATTACCATCAAGGCTTCAAAATCACCAAAATTTAAGGCAGGAAAAGCTCTTAAGGACAAAGTTAATAACTGATTTTTTTTGCTGGCTATGTTCATATAGATTGTTGCTGTGCTGATTTAGTTTGTCAAAATCACTGCAGCAATACAATTTACGGATATAGCCAAAAAATAATAGATTTTTTTATTTTTTTTAAAATACCAGTATTGACACTTTTTTGTCAAAATTATATATTAATTAAGCATTCAGCAAATGAGTGTATGGGCTACTAGCTCAGGTGGTAGAGCACCGCCCTTTTAAGGCGGCTGTCGATGGTTCGAGTCCATCGTAGCTCAGTAAAAAGGTCATCAGTTATCTGATGACCTTTTTTTTATACCTGCAGTATTACGTTGTTTTCTACTTGCAGGATTATATAATGTTTTTGTTAGCGTTTTTATATAATTATGAAATCTAATCAAATAAATATGACTGAGGGCGGAATCTTCCTGAAGATGGTTCAGTTTTCAGTTCCTCTGATTTTGAGTTCCGTCCTTCAGCTGCTTTTTAATGCTGCAGACATTGTGGTAGTCGGTCAGTTTGCCGGTGATAATGCCATGGCGGCGGTAGGTTCTACTTCTTCCCTTATAAATCTGCTTGTAAACCTTTTTGTAGGTCTTAGTGTTGGATGCAATGTTGTCTGCTCTAATTTTTATGGTGCAATGCAAGATGACAATGTTTCAAAAACAGTACATACAGCCGTTCTTCTAAGCTTTATTTCTGGATTCATACTGACCTGTGGTGGAATTTTATTTTCCCGGCAGGTGCTTCTTCTCATGTCCTCCCCTGAAGAAGTTTTGCCACTTGCAACAAAATACCTTCAGATTTATTTTGGCGGAATAACTGCAACCATGATTTATAATTTTGGATCTGCGGTTTTACGTTCTAAAGGTGATACCAAACGCCCTTTGTATATTCTTCTTGCTGCTGGTCTTATTAACCTTATTTTAAATCTTGTTTTTGTAATTGTTTTTAAAATGAGTGTGGCTGGTGTGGGCTTTGCTACTGTTTTGAGCCAGTGCTTCAGTGCTTTCTGGGTTTTAAAAGTTCTTGCCGGTGAAACCGATGCTTTTAAGCTGGATTTTAAAAAGCTGTGTATTCATAAATACATTTTGATTAAAATATTAAAAGTGGGAATTCCTGCGGGAATTCAGGGGGCAATTTTTAGTTTGTCCAATGTGGTTATCCAGTCTACGGTAAATTCTTTTGGAGCTGTCTGTGTTGCCGGAAACTCTGCCAGTCACAGTATTGAGGGTTTTATTTACACCTCCATGAATGGTATAAGCCAGGGAAGCCTTACTTTTGTAAGTCAGAACATGGGAGCCGGAAAGATTGACCGCATTAAAAAGGTTGTTGTGGTGAATCTCTTAAGCGTAACTGTTGTTGGATTTGTCCTGGGCCTTACTGCGGTGCTCTTGAGAAATCAGTTGTTTTCGATTTTCAGTGACAGTCCTGATGTAATTGCAAAGGCCGGAGAAAGACTTTTTATAATCGGTATTTCATACTGCACCTGTGGAATCATGGATGTAATGGCCAATTCGATTCGCGGGATGGGTTATTCTTTCTTTCCTATGGTTATTACTATGGTTGGAGCCTGTGGTGTCAGGATTCTCTATCTTTTTACTGTTTTTAGAATAGAAAGAATACATACTTTTCAGAATATTTTTATAAGTTATCCTTTGAGCTGGGTTATTACATTTATGGCTCTTCTGATTTGTTTTGTTCTTTGCATAAATAGGACTGAAATAAAAACTGGAAAATAATCGTATTGATAATAGGTGAGGGATTGGAAGGGTGAGCATAGCGAAAACAGCCCAGGCTGTTCGGAAGCGGCAGCTGGAGCCCTGAAAAGCCCGACGGCATTTTAATGCCGGCACCCCCTGAGTACTATTAAATTACTGTTCTTTTTATTGTTTTTTATCTATAAAAAAAATATAATATTTCAAATTAGTGCATTAGTCTCTTCCTAAAAAGAGATAGCTAAGTTTTAGGAGAAAATCTATGGTTTATACTGCAGAAGTAGAACACATGTGTGCTTTGGCTAAAGGCGCATATCATGGACCTGCTCCAATTCCAGAAGAAGGAAAATGGGTACAGGTAAAAGAAATTAAAGATGTATCAGGCTTTACACACGGTATTGGCTGGTGTGCTCCACAGCAGGGTGCATGTAAGCTTTCATTGAACGTAAAAGACGGTATCATCGAAGAAGCTCTCGTTGAAACAATCGGCTGTTCAGGTATGACTCACTCAGCTGCTATGGCTTCTGAAATCCTTATTGGTAAAACACTTCTTGAAGCCCTTAATACTGACCTTGTTTGCGATGCCATTAACACTGCTATGCGTGAACTTTTCTCTCAGATTGTTTACGGTCGTACACAGTCTGCTTACTCTGAAGGCGGTCTTAAAGTTGGTGCTTCCCTTGAAGATCTTGGTAAGAACCTTCGCTCACAGGTTGGTACTATGTTTGCTACACGCAAAACAGGTCCACGCTACCTTGAAATGACAGAAGGTTATGTAGAAAACATGGCTGTTGATAAAGATGGTCAGGTTATTGGTTACAACTGTATCAACTTTGGTAAGCTTATGGATGCACTTAAAGCTGGTGTTGATCCAAAAGAAGCTATTGAAAAAGCACGTACACATTATGGTCGTGTAACAGAAGATCAGGGCGCAGTTAAATTTGTAGACCCTCGTAAAGAATAGTAGAGGAGGAGTATAGAAATGGCTACATTATTCGAAGATTATGCAGGACGTATTCCTCAGGTAAATAAAGCTCTTAAAGCATACGGTTTTGCTGAAGGCGAAGAAGGTCTTCAGGCTGCACGCAAACTTTGTCAGGATCGAGGTTTTGATCCATATGAAATCTGTCAGTCTACACAGCAGATTTGTTTTGAAGATGCAAAATGGGCTTATGTATTAGGTTCAGCAATTGCTATTAAAGAAGCCGAAAAATCAGGAGACAAAACTGGTTCTACAGCTGCTGCAAACATCGGTAAAGGTCTCCAGGCTTTCTGTATCCCTGGATCTGTAGCTGATGACCGTAAAGTTGGTCTCGGACATGGAAACCTCGGTGCACGTCTTCTTTCTGAAGAAACTCAGTGTTTCGCTTTCCTTGCAGGTCACGAATCTTTCGCTGCTGCTGAAGGTGCTATTAAGATCGCTGCTAACGCTAACAAAGTTCGTAAGAACAAGCTCCGTGTTATTCTTAACGGTCTTGGTAAAGATGCTGCTCAGATTATTTCCCGCATCAACGGATTTACTTACGTTCAGACTAAATTTGATTACTTCAATGGCGAAGGTACAGACAAAGCTCTTACTGTTGTTAAAGAAGTTCCATACGGAAACAATCCAGAACGCCTTATCGTAAAATGCTACGGTGCTGATGACGTTCGCGAAGGTGTTGCAATCATGTGGCACGAAGATGTAGATGTTTCTATTACTGGTAACTCAACAAACCCAACTCGTTTCCAGCATCCTGTAGCTGGTACATACAAGAAGGAACGCCTTCTTGCAGGTAAAAAATACTTCTCTGTAGCTTCTGGTGGTGGTACAGGTCGTACTCTCCATCCAGATAACATGGCTGCAGGTCCAGCTTCATACGGCTTTACAGATACTCTCGGCCGCATGCACTCAGATGCTCAGTTCGCAGGTTCTTCATCAGTTCCAGCACACGTAGAAATGATGGGCTTCATGGGTATGGGAAATAACCCAATGGTAGGCTGTACAGTTGCCTGTGCAGTAGCTGTTGCTGGTAGCTTCTAAAAAAAATAAAGCTACACAGTAAACTTCAACTGGACAGCAGTAGCGAGTTTTAAAATCCTCTGGATTTTGAAACTCGGAGAGCAGCCCAAAGGCTGCGACTCGTACAGTTGCCTGTGCAGTTGCAGTTGCCGGTTCATTCTAGGTTATTATCTACTTATTGCTCAGATTAACGCAGATTAGTTTGGGTGATTTGAAGGCTTTCCAGTGCATCTGATTTGATGTGCAGGAAAGCCTTTTTTTTATAAAATATTGCTTCTACTTATAGTAACTAATCATTGACATAAAACAATTTTTTTACGATTATATTCTCATTAAAAATTATGGAAAATTTCAATTTAAGTCGTTCACATTTAGAAACCCTTTCATCTGCCGAACTTATATCTCTTGCAGACAGTTTTGGTATTGATATTCCTGAAAATCTTAACAGAAGCTTTATTATTGGTGAACTCCTTGAAGTTGCCGAAGAAATTGAAGAAGACAATCCAGAAGAAGAAATTTCTACAAATGATGAAGAAGCACCTGTTTCTGATGCTTCTGAGAAGCTTCCTGAATCTTATAACGAGACAACAATCTGTGCAATTTTAAGAAATCCTGCCTGGGTTTATGTTTTCTGGGACATCAAGGCAGCAGATATTGCCAAATTAAATTCCGATACATCTTTTAAATCTCTTTGTCTCCGTGTAAGTTTCTGGGAAAACATGGATGATGATAATCCTGTTGAATCCTTTGATGTGCAGATAGGAATGTCTGACAGACAGCAGTATGTCCTTCTTACACCTGGCAAGAATTATGTGAGGGTGGATCTTGTAGGACTGTTTACAGGTAAAGATGATGAAAATCTTGCTGTTTCTAAAAAAATTGAACTTCCAAAAGGATCTTCAATTCTTAATACAGGTCTTCCTGGCCGTGATCTTGAACTTCCGCTGGCAGTTGAGCTTTCAGATATGCGTAATTTATTGAATAGTCATTATGAAAATCACCGTCAGTCTTTTTTGTAATAAAACCGGAGTATAAAATTGTCAGTTAAAAATATTTCAATGGTGGTTGTAGCACACCAGCCCTTTATCCGTAAAATCACTGAGGAAGATGAGTTTCCTGGTCAGGAATATGATTTGTTTTTTGGGGCGATGAGTCAGACTTATATTCCTCTGATTGATATGCTTCACAGATTTGAAGAAGAAAACATCATTTCAAAATTTTCCATTGTACTGTCACCAGCACTTTGTGCAATGATGGCAGATGACGTAATTCAAAGTCAGTATGTTCAGTTTCTTGACCGGTCTATTATCCTGGGGCAGAAGGAAATTCAACGGCTTGCAGGAGAGCCTCTGCTTCTTAAAAATGCTCAGGAAATTCTTGATAAAAACATTGAATTAAAGAAATCTTTTACAGAAAAATATAAATGTAACCTTATTTCGCAGTTTGGATATTTTCAGAACAAGGGCTTTATTGAGATTCTTGGTACCACTGGAAGTTACGCTTTTCTTCCTCATTATGCAGATCTTCCGGAAATTCTAAATGCACAGGTTGAAACTGGCATTGTTTCTCATAAGTACTTTTTTGGTTCTGCACCAGAAGGTTTCTGGCTTCCTTACATGGGATATACAAAAGGTCTCGAAAGAGTAATCAGATCATACGGTCTTAATTACACTATTCTTGATTCCCATGGTCTTCTTTTTAGTGAAGATTGTCCTGAGACTGGTATTTTTAAGCCTGTAAGATGCTTTAATTCCCTGGTGATTTTTGGTCGTGACAGCCAGACTCCTTTTGATATTAATAATCCTGAAACAGGTTATGCTTCTGATAAGTGCTATAAAAACCAGAATAAAGATGCTGGGTTTGAACTTGAAACACAACAGCTTGATGGATTTATAAAAGCCGACTCTGCCCGTGTAAACAGCCTTTATCGTTACTGGTCAAAGGAAAAAGATTCAACTGTAATCTATAATAAAGAAATAGCCGAGGCAAAAGCAAAAGAAGCTGCAGCTGCATTCCTTGCGGAAAAAAATGACAAACTGGAAAAAGCTTCTAAGGTTGTGGAAGGTGATTGTACCCTTACTGTTACAATTAATGCTTCAAGTCTTGGACAGACCTGGGCTGAAGGTATGGTGTTCTTTGAAGAACTTCTTCGTCAGAATAAAGATTCAACATTTGTTTGTGGCGGTGATCTCATTAAGGATCAGTATAAACTTACAAAGGTTGCTCCTTATACATCAGCCTCAAGTGGAACAGGGTATGGGGAAGACCTTTTGGACAGTTCAAACAGCTGGATGCTTCGTTACACAAGGAAGATGTGTGAACGCATGGTAGATCTTTCTGGCCGTTTTCCTGATGACACTGGCTTAAAGGTGCGTCTTTTAAATCTTGGATGTAAGGAAATGATGCTGGCTCAGTCCGGTGAACTTGCAAAAATGATTCATGAAAATATGTATCCGGAATACACTAAAGAATACTTTAATTCCTGTGTTAAGAATTTTACAACAGTCTTTGACAGCCTTGGTTCCAATGTTGTAAGTACTGAATGGCTTACAAAACTGGAGAAAGAGCATAATCTTTTTCCATGGATGAATTACAAGATTTTTACAAAAAAGATTTAAGCTGTCATTAAGCCCTTTGATTCATAATAGATTCAGAGGGCTTATTTTTTTTGGTTATCAAGAGTACCGAAGGCGTTAATCTGGTCGTGTACGCTTAAAAGATCCTGAGCTGCCTTGATTGCTTCAATGGCAGGGTCGTATTTTATACCGATGGATTTTGAGAGTTCCTTTGCCTCGTTCCATTTTCTGATGGCGTTCATAATATCTTCTCTTGTACCGCGGGAATAATAATCTACACCTTCGGCATATTTTGTCATAACCTGTTCCTGGGTCATATTTCGGCCATGATCACTCATTAGAAGCTTTGCCCCAAGACTGATATGATTAACAGGATTAAAGGAACTTGTAAGGTCCAGGGTGTAATTTACACTCATTTTAACGCCTTTTACATCAAACTGGCTTCCAATACTGAATCTAGGGTTTGCACCACTAATCATAAATCCTGCATCAAAATCAAAAAACTCTGTTACGTTAATTTCTACACCGGAACCTGCTGACCATTTTTCGCTGGATGGAACATTAAAGAGGTTTACAGGTTGTCGGAATTCTCCTGTAAAAAGCAGGTAGTGCATCATCCTATAAGAAAAACCGGCTGAAACTCTTGTAGGAAGGGGATCATCAAACTGAAGATTGCTTCCACCTGTCAAAGCAATACCGATGTTGTTAACAGAAAGACCAAATCTCAGGTTCGGATCGTTAGAGTTAAAATGTTTGAGGAAATTAAATCTTAAAAGAAGACCTGCATCTCCCATAACTCCAAAGGCAGACTGTTCAAGACCTGAACCTGATTTAATTTCATCAGTTTTGTTGTCAGCATAATCGGGCATATTTCGCCATGTTCCCCGAAGATTAAGACCAGCTGTTAAACCCTTAAAATTGTAGCCCGCAAAAAAATTATAGGCCATGTTTAGTGTAAAAGATGTTTCTGAATAATAATTGCCAGCAAGTTTGTCGCCGTAGAGGTTGTATTCTGTAAAGGGAACGTAAAAGCATTTTAGCTGTGCTCCAAGTCCTAAATTGTTGTATCTTGACGCAATTTCCAGAGTTTCCATTGCAGAATCAGCTATCCAGGCATTGTGAAAAAAAGCAAATTCAGACCTGTTCAGCACAGAAGAGCCTGAGGGGTTGTAATCAAAAAAAGTAATGTCGTCGCAAAGGCCTGTAATGGCAGTGCCAAGGCTTTCTACTCGTCCTCCTGTTGGAATGTTCAGGGAACGAAATATTGTGGAGCCCGCATTGTTATCCGAAAGCGAAGAAAAGACATCTGACAGTTTTGTGTTAACATCGGATAAATCAAGAGCACATAAAGGAAAAGAGGTCAGTGCTATAAGAGTGAGAAATATGATAACTGTTTTTAGATTTTGACTGAATCTTTTCATTTAATTTCTTCAATATTTATATATAAATTTCGGATTTTTATATACATTACATAAGAATTAATACCGAAAATAATATAAGAAATTATATGATGATTTAATTATAATATCTGAAGGTGCACTTTATTTTTTAATGTCGTTATTTAAACGTGTCGTAGCAGTAATATATTTCTCTCTCGGGTTATTGTCTTTATATGCCCAAAGCCCTGATACCAGGGAAAGAAAAGTTATTTCTTTGAGTCAGATTGACCACCTTATAGAACTTAAAGATTACACATCAGCCCTTTCCGAATTATCACTTTACATAAAAGTTCATCCTGATCAGTTCGATAAAGCTCAGAAACGTATTGCTAAAATCATGAGGGCAAGAACAAAATTTAACCTTCAGGCTGTGCAACTGGCAGAAAAAATGAGAATTTCCGCAGAAGGGAATAACCTTACGGATGAAGAAATAAATGAACTTGATGTCCAGAAAATGGATATTATCTTTGCAATGGAAAAAAGCGAAGAAAATCCTGCACAGGAAGAAATTGATCTGACAAACGATGCCCGCCGGACTATAAAACTTTCTTTCTACATCAACAGATCAAATATCATCGTAAATCAGGGAAGTTCTCTTGTAACAAATGCAGCTGCTGACAATCCGGAGAATTACCTTAAAGCTGTTGAAAAATTTAAAGAAGGCCTTAATTTAAAGACTAACGATAGTGATATCGTGTTCCAGGGGGAAGACGAAATCCCTGTGGTTTATCCTGATTTGTTAAAAAAAGATGTTGATAATCACATTAACACATTAAAAAATTATACGCTTTCCCTCAAAAATCAGATGGACGCATGTCAGACAGCCTTTAATGAATATGAAACCATTGTTAAAGCCGGAGATCTAACAAATTCTGAACCGGCACTTGAAAAAGTAAAAAAATCCTTTGAGCGTCTTGCTTCTACGAGAAATTATATCTTAAAAGAAGGTGATGAATTACGACGCCTTGATGAAAAAGCTCTTTCCCTTAATCCGGGGCTTGGAGATACATCATACATTACTTTTTCACGCTGGGCAGTTCTTGGTGTCGACAGAAATCCAGATTCCGGTATTATTGGGGCAGTGGATGCTTTCTGGAATACACGCACAGAATCTATGAAAAACACGGTTTATGAGGCCGTAATATCATCTTTTGAAAAACAGAAAGAAATCTATAATGCTGATTCCGGAAACCTGTTTTTAACATTTGATTCAGCTCCTCTTACAGAATTACGAACTGCAGTCCGGGGGTTTGCTTCCCAGGGAATTCAGGTTCAGAATCTTTACAGTCTTCTTAATAATCATAAAGCTGCTTCCTTTACCGAATACAATAAGTCTATGACATTTGCTTCAAATTTTGCAGGAAACAGCCAGAGGAATCTGTACAGTACATGTAATTCTATTCGTCTGGAAAACTATGCTGTCAGTACAAGAAAGGTTATTAATGATGATTTTACTAAATTTGGTAATGATAATCTTATATCTGCACAGTTTTACGAAAATCAACTGGCGGTAATCGACAGATATAAAAATGACAGTTTTATTGCTGGAGAAAAATCGATGCAGCCGGTAAATAATTCCGGAATGGAAATATCTTTTGATGAAACAGACAATGAATCAGAAAATGAAGCATCACAAAAAGTACAGTCTGAAAAAAGAACTGATGCAGGTGTAAATCTGGAAGATGTCCATCTTTCCTTGTGGAGTGCCCTTAATGAATACGAAAGCCTTGTAGAACTGGCTGATAAAGAATGTCGAAAACAGGCTGGAGCTGTATGGTCTATAACAGCAAAAACATATTCTGAAGAAGCTGATAAAAAATATATAGCGTTCTCTATTCGTAATGCTGAAGCTCAGAGTCTTTTGAACGGAGTAGAAGAAGTAACAGATGATGTTATCTTTGTAAAATATTATCCTACTCAGGCAGTCAATCTGTGTACAAAACTTAATTCAGATATTATTGCTGCCAGGACAGTGCTTTCGCAGTACAGAATAGCTCTTGATGGCGGTTCAGCATACAGAGACACGGAAGAAGTCTATTCATCTTCCATCATAAATCTTGAATCTGTCATAAATAATCTTAATTCAATGCTGCAGTCTTCTAATCAGATTATTGCTCAGGGGAAAATCAAGGCAAATGAAGCACTTCGTTCTTCAAATAAGGCTAAACTTTCTTATGATCAGGCTATAAAATTCCTTAAAAAGAACCTTTATGAAGAAGCTCGTCAGGCCCTTTCTGATGCCGATAGCAGTTATAAACAGTCACTTGCACTTGAGGAAAATGATTCCTTCAGAAAAGAATTCGGTCCGAAAATTGCTGCTGCTGATGAAGAAATTACTGTAAGTCAGAATGAATGGGTTATTACAACTGTCCGCGGGCTGATTAACGATGCATATAATGAATACTATAACGGTAATTTTGAAAACTCAAAGCGTGATCTGGATGAGGCAGCCGTTGTATGGGAAAAAACTCAGGTTAATGAAAACTCCGAAATTCAGGAACTGTTGGTTCTTGTTATAGAAGCACTGGAATCAGCAGGGGGGAAAGAAATCGCTTTCTCTGATCCTCTTTACAAGGATATGGGGGCATATCTGAATAATGCATCTGTTCACTATGATGAAGGACAAAAACTCTATAATTCTGGTAAATCTGATGAAGGACTTACGCTTCTTTCGACTGCTAGAGACGAGGTTCGCAAGGTTCAACGTGTATTCCCTAAAAATCTTGAAGCTAATAACCTTACATTAAAGATCAATAAAATCCTTGATCCTGAACTGTATAACAACACTGTATCTGACAAAATTAAAAAGGCTCTTATTGCTGCCGGATCTGCGAAAGATATTGATCAGAAGAATGCATTAAATGAATTAAAAGAACTTAAGGCTGTTATTGGTGAACATAAAGAATTGAATTCTGCAATAAAAGATGTGGAAAGTACTATTGCAAAAAATGCTCAGTCTGAAAGAAAGAAGGCTGAAATGGCAGAGTCGCTGGCATTAACAAAACAGGCTCAGGCAGAAAAAAATGTAGCCAGAAAAATTGCACTTCTTGACAGGGCTTTAAGTCTTAACAAAAGAAATACTCAGGCTCAGGCATTAAAAGATGCTGCCTTAAAGACAAATACAAAAACTACTATAGTTAAGAACTATCTTAGCGATAGTGATACAGAAAAATTTGAACTTGCAGAACGCTATTACAATGAGCAGAGAAAAGTGGAAGCAGAAGCCATTATTAAAGATCTTTATGCAAGAAATCCACAGAACCCTAAAGTTAAAAAGTTAAAAAGCCGAATTGAGAATATGTAATGAAAAGAGAAATTTTCAAAAAAATTCTACAGATATTATTTTTCTCATTTTTAATGACCGTATTTTCTGCCAGGGCTGAAAAATTTTACTTTGAATCACCTGTGGAGCTCACAGAAAAAAATACTCAGTTTCCAGTAGTTCTTTCAGGAGCTGATCAATCTTACCTGTTTTTTGAAAGAAATAATAATTCATTACTTACCATCGAAATGATGATGCGAAAAGGTAATTCCCTTGAATGGACAGACTGTAAAAAAATTGCCGGTCCTTTTCCTTATTCGGGGGAAGTTCCAGATATATATACTGCGGCAATTCTAGATAAAGGAGTGATTGGGGTTGCTGTAACATTGTCTGAATATGAAATAGGGGTTTACTGTTCCTCTGATGAGGGAAAATCTTTTTCTTTTACCAGATTATCTTCACCATTGGAGAAAGTTGTAGCTCCTCGAATTTATAAAACCAGTAGTGACGGGTTTGTTCTTTTTGCCTCAATGGGGACAGAAAATAAATTTTCAATCGGATATGCCACATCATCTGACGGAACTAACTGGTCTTCAATTACACAGTTTGCCCCCGCTGCTGAGCTGGATAACACATTTTCTCCCTGTCTTTGTCCTGTAAATGGAGGAGATTTAGTAGTATTTCAATCTCATTTTGCGGTACCTGGAAGGGCAAAAACTTTCCAGATTTATTCGTCTTTTTCTTCTGACGGACTAAAAACATTTCTACCTGCCGTTCTTTTGACAGATGATTCTACAACAGATACAAGAAAACTGAACAGCTTCGTAGAATTTTCAAATCAGAATCCTGTAATCTTTGCAGATGGAAAATCAATATACTGTGCCTGGGAACGCAATCAGGCTAAATCTGAAAATTCGTTTATATGTCTCACGGAAATTAATTCTTCTGGAATTCTTGCCGGAAGAAAACGGGTAAGGGAATACAGTGGTCAAAAAAAATCCCATCGCCCGTATTTTTTCAGTTATAAAGGGGCAAGTTATCTTTTATGGTTTGATGGAAACAGTGGTGCTTACAGTGTTGAACTAAACGGTGATATTCATACAAAACGTGGTGATGAAACTCCTGTAAAAAACGGGGCGAAAGCTTCTTTTATCTATCCTGTTTACTCTAAAAATAATTCAATTCTGTCGTATATCTGGCAGGATAATGGAAAGACTCCAAAACTTTATATTTCCAATCCAGATACATGGGCTCCTAAGCCATCCTTGTCTGCTGTAAATTTCAAGGAAGGCAAGCGAGCAACATCGGAAAAAATTAAACTTAATATTAAAATTCCTGCAGATACAAATGATATTGCCGCTTATGCCTGGAGCTTTAGTCAGAATGAAGCAGACGAGCCTTCAATAAAAGAAGAAGATATTCTGTATGCAAGGGATATGACCGCAGGCAAAAATATTCCAGTTACCCTAAGTGCCTATGAAGATGGAGAGTATTATTTTAAAGCCCGAGTTCTGGATTATGCGGGGAACTGGTCTTCGGATGCAGTCATAAAATATTACAGAGATATTACGCCTCCTCAAAAACCTGTTTTTTCTGATCTGATGGAAAAATTTATGGCAGAATTTTCTCCATATGGACTGGAGCTTTCATGGGACTCAACACCGGATGATATAGATGTTGCAGGTTATAGCTGGACATTGACCAAAGTTGAAGATTTAAGCAGAAAGTATAACGATTCTCCAAATCATCCATTGAATATTTCAGGAAGTGAAGTAGATAAACTTTTTAATGATATTGATCAGCGTAGAGAAAAAATCCTCAAAAAAGGAAAAAATCCTCCAAGATCGATTCTTACTTCTGTCAATAAGCAGACATTTTCTAATCTCAAAAATGGAATTTATGTTTTTTCTTTAAGGGCAATTGATGAAGTAGGAAATGCCGGCGAATCAGACTCAATAATATTTGTTTACAATAAATATAAACCTGCAACAGTTATTTCCGGTCTTAATACAAAAAAAGATGAATATGGAAACCTTGTAATCAGTGTCTATGGTCAGGATTTTGATTATGAAGGTACTGTAAAAGAAATTTATATTGATGCAGACGGTAAGGCTCCTTATGACAAAGTATTCTATCTGAATAAAGGTGATTATAAGGTTGAGTCGTCCCGCGTTATTTCCGGAATTCATGTTTCAGAACTTGATATTGGTACATACGGTGTATATCTTAATCATTCTGAGAGGGGAATTTCACCTTCAAGGTCGAACCTTACTTCAAATAAATTTGTTATAGATGAATCTGGAACAATTAAAATTGAACACCCATATACTCTCATTCCTGAATGGACAGTTTATGAATCAGAAAAAACTAGTGTAATTCAGGTAATTGATATCCTTATGTTGTTCCTTGTAATGCTTTCAATTATTGTGGCTGTCTTTAGTGTTCGTGGAATTATTAAAACTGCAAGGGAATCAGTTCTTATTCAATCTGAAGTTATTGCCTTATTTAATGGAGATATTATGCCTCTGGAGAAACAGAAGAAAATGAAAAAAATAAAAACAAGACAGACAAGTCTCAGGTTAAAACTTATCGGATTTACCGCTTTACTTGTACTTACCATTGTTCTTATGGTTTCAATTTCCCTCGGAACAAGAATGATTAAAACACAGAGGCTTACTCTCGTTCAGAGTATGGAAGAGCAGGTAATTGTACTTCTTGAGGGTATGGCAAATTCTGTGCAGAATGCAATGAATGATGCCATTAACGGGGAAGGTACACTGGGGCTTATTGATATTGTAAGACAGGCTGATACTTTTAAGCCTGCTGAGTATGCAACACTTATCGGTCGTCCTGCTTCAAGTTCCAATGCTGGAATTGATTATTTCTGGGCTTCAACTCTAACAGGAGAAAAACTTACAGATATTCTTGATACAGAACAGCCTTTAACAGGAAGAAGCCGTTTTATTGAAGATTCAACAGAGGCTCAGATTGCAAAAATATGTTCAGACCTTGAACTTGAAGCACATAAACAGGTGGATTCAATACTGGCAGAAATTGCAGAAAAATACAGTATCGAAAAGAAAAATGAATATACAGAAATTTTAAGGGCATTGTCACGGACCAATACAAAAGCTGTACCTGATTTTAATGCAGAAACCCTTAATTCTGATAATCTTTATTACACTTTTTATTATCCGGTTTTCTATAAAAATAGTGCCAGTTCAGAGCTTTTGCACGGTGTTCTTATTATTAAAGTATCTGCTGCAGATCTTATTGAACAGGTGGAGGCAGCCAGAGTTGCAATTATTGTTATCTCTGCAATTATTGCTATCATTGCGATAATTATTGGAGGAATCGGGTCATTTATAGTTGCTTCCCTTATTGTTGAACCTATAAAAAAACTTGTAGAACATGTAAAAGTAATTACAGAAACTAAGGATAAAAAACAGCTTAAAGATTTTGAAATTGAACTAAAATCCAGGGACGAAATCGGTACTCTCGGACAGGCTGTAAATGATATGACTGCAGGTCTTGTAAAAGCAGCCGAAGATGAGGAAAAGGCACTGGAACAGGAAAAAATGGCACTTGACGGTAAAGCCGTTCAGCAGACATTCCTTCCTCTTATTCAAAATAATGCCGGAGGAAAAGAAACAACAGCAAGGCTTAAGGAAAATGCTGTTCAGATTTTCGGATATTATGAAGGCGCTGATGCCGTATCTGGTGACTATTTTGATTATAAAAAACTTGATGACAGATTTTATGCAATAATTAAGTGTGACGTTTCCGGTCATGGGGTACCAGCGGCCCTTATGATGACAGTAGTTGCTACTTTGTTTCGTAAATATTTTGAAAACTGGTCAATTAAAACTCATGGGACTTCCCTGGATAAGCTTGTAGTACAGATTAACGATTTTATTGAATCACTTGGTGTTAAAGGAAAATTTGCTACTTTAATGGTTTGTCTTTTTGATACAAAAACCGGTGATGTTTATATGTGTAATGCCGGGGATAATATCATACATATTTTTGATCAGGCATCTCAGTCTGAAAAGGTTGTTACACTTCATAAGGCTCCTGCTTCCGGAATGTTTCCTTCGTTTATGGTTGATATGAAGGGTGGATTTAAGGTTGAAAAAATTCATCTTAATAAAGGTGATGTTCTCTTTCTCTATACTGACGGTATTGAAGAAGCTACACGGTTTTTCAGAAATTCCTCTTTTGAAGTTATTAATTGTGCTGAACCTGGTCTTAATGATGGCGATGAACATGAAAATCATAAAGTAGGACAGAATACAGAACAAATGGAACCTGAGCGTGTTAAAGGAATCCTGGAGGCAGTACTTAACAGACAGGTTTATAAGCTTGTAAAATTTCATAGTCCTAATCCTTCTGAAGAACTGATATTTGATTTTACAAAGCTTGAAGGCAATATTGATGAAGCAATTATGTCTCTGGCTGCTGTTGAAAAAGTATTCAGAATGTATAAAACTCCAGCTGCTTCAGGTACTGTTTCGCTTAATGAAAAGGGAGATGTTTCACTTCAGGGAGATGTTATTCGTATAGACCGTCAGATAGATGTTTATCTTAAAAAGACATTTAATCTATATGATTATTATTGTTCTGGAATGGTTGATATGAATGAACCGAATTACGTTTATTACACAGGTGTCAATGAAGATCCACAGGCAGATGACCTTACACTTCTGGCTGTAAGAAAAATGTAACAGGAGTTTTTTTTGATTTCAAGAGAAGAATTAACTGCCTTTACAGAAAAATCTATAGGATGCATTAAAATTGCGGCTTTTAAGACTGTTAAGATTTTAGATGTTTTTGGTTCACAGATTGTAACAAGAATTGAAGTGGCAAGTTTAAAACGGCAGTTGAATAAAAAATATATTATGCTGGGGAAAAAGGTTTCAGATGATTCTGCTCTTGAGGCTAAAGTTGAAGATGAGCAAATAAGAACACTTATAGGTGATATCAGATTTTTAAAAGATGAAATTCAAAAGCGATCTAATAAAATATAAAAATTAGAAAAAAAAGATAAAAAAAGATAAAAAAAATTAAAACTTTTTATTGACTAAAAAGGTGATGTCGTGTTATATTCATTCTCGCCGCTAGTAAACAGCATTCAGCTAACTGAAAACGGTAGAAAATGATTGAAAAATCTGCGGTTTACCGCAAAATATATGTTCTTTGAAAAA
>JAZQNJ010000021.1:0-17650 GCA_045627285.1 Treponema sp.
ATTATTAATATCCCATGGCTTTACAATTTTTGATTTGTTGCATTCTGGTACATATTTCTCAAGATCCCGCAAAACTGGTTCTATGAATTCCGACATAAGGATTTCTGGGACACCTTTTATGTATGGAATTACAACTGGAGCTGAACGTTTATTTTCATCTTTCCAATTTGGATAAATTTCAATCTGTGAATAAGGTGTAGAGCGCACAAAAAAATCTGTCTTTATTCTTATACCTTTTAATTCATCTCCAAAATCAAATGAAAACCATTCTTTCCCTTCTGTATAATAATCCTTCAAAGTTGCACTTCTCAATGTGTTAATTATCCAGAGGCACATTTCTTTCCTTAGAATTATAGATGATTCATATTTACTACCAAAAAGTTTTATCTCATTTTTATTTATTTCTGAAACTTTATGTGTAAATTCCATATTTTATTTCTCCTATTTACTTCCATCAGCACCAATTTTAACTATTTGTATAGGTTTACTTGTATCTGATGTTACTTCAAACCTGAATACCCGCATATAATCTGTTTCATTCATTTTATTTGCATCATAACCATAGTTCTATTTTGTCAAAACTTTCTTTCATTTAGCAACACTTTTTACGGACATAGCCTTATGAAAATAGCCAAAAAAATACCCGGGTCAAATCGAACTGGAAAAGTTGTGAATAATTTGACACGGGTATTGTATTATTATTAGTAGGGCCGTCCAATAAGTAAAGAGCGTAGCGATCATTGAACTTATTGAAATGACAATTGCACTAAATTAGGAGGTTACTGCGTGCCCATTCGGATGGACAAGTGGTATCCCGAGCCTGTCGAAAGGCTCAACCACCGTAAGTTGAACTTTTTAGACAGACCCTTTAATTAAACTAAGTTTTATTCTGATTTTTCACCGGAGAGAATAATATTTGTGAAGATTCCTAGTATAAGTGCACATGCAACAGTACGGATTTCAACTTTTCCGAATTTAAGTACCATTCCACCAACACCTGAAATAAATATAACTGATGCAACGAAAAGGTTTCTGTTTTTGTTGAGATCAACAGTCTGGAACATCTTAAATCCAGAAACTGCAATAAATCCATAAAGTGCTACACATACACCGCCCATTACACAGTTTGGAATTGTTTCAAGGAATGCCACAAGCGGTGCAATAAGAGAGAAAATAATGCAGAGACATGCACATCCCCAGATTGTTATTGTTGAAGCATTTCTTGTAATTGCAACACATCCGATGGATTCTCCGTATGTTGTATTAGGACAGCCTCCGAAGAATGTAGATACTATTGTTCCTATTCCATCTCCAAGAAGTGTTCGTGTAAGACCTGGTTCTTCAAGTAAATTTATACCGATAATTGATGAAAGGTTTTTATGGTCAGCAAGATGTTCTGCAAATACGACAAATGCAACTGGAACATAAGCTGCAAAAAGTGTTAGAAGGTAAGAACCGTTAATCTGCTTAAGACCTTCAGTACCTCCCATAAGGAAAGTAAAGTCTGGAATTGCAAAAATGGTCAGTGGGTTAAAGTTAGATATTTTCAGTGCATTCCAGAATTCGGTGAGATGGCTGTAATTAATTACGATTAAGGAAGGTTTTTCTGTCAGATATCCGAGGGTTGCAAAAATTGATGCTGCCAGGTACCCTGCTAGAATTCCTATAATAAAAGGAATAAGACGACCAATTTTTTTCCCATAAGTTGAAGAAAGCATTGTTACAAAAAGGGTTATAAGACCACATACTAATGCAACATATACGCTGCCTCCATCAGAGGATGGTTTCATTAAGTCGCCTATGGCATTGGCTGAAAGACTGAGTCCGATAATAGCCACTGTAGGGCCAATAATTACAGGGGGAAGAAGACGGTCGATCCACTTAACCCCAAAAAACTTAACCAGCAGGGCAAAAATTATATATACGACACCTGCCATTGCAGATCCGATAATAAGGCCCCAATAACCTGCTTGTAATGATGCAGCACCAGCAAAGGCACTGAACATTGATCCTATAAAAGCAAAAGAACTTCCTAAAAATACGGGACTGGCACTTTTTGTGAAAAGAAGATAAATAAAAGTACCGACACCAGCACCAAAAAGAGCAGCAGAAGCAGTAAGTCCGTTGCCAACTATTGCTGGCACTGCGATGGTTGCAGCCATAATTGCCAGCAGTTGCTGTAAAGCAAAAAGTATTATTTTACCAAAACTTGGTTTATCTTTTATTTTATAAATAAGGTCCATAATAACTCTTTAAAACTCCATTAAAAATTTGGACAAAAAAAATACCCGAGGAAGAATACTCTTCATCGGGTATCATTAATCAAACCAGATTATTTCTTTGTGAACTGGATGAAGTCGATCTTCATACCTGTTTCACCAGGTTTGTTTGGTTTGTTAGGGTCGTTCTGCTGGATGCGAACTGTAACAGTTGTTTCAGCATCGAAAACGAGTTTAATTGGTGTACGAGTTGTTAATTCGTATGTTCCGATTGGTGGATCAGAAGGGAAGCAGCGGTAGAATGTTTCACCGATTTTTACGTTGAAAGCATCGTGGTTACCATCTGGAGCGTCTTCGTTAACGAGACCTTCATATGTACCTGCTGGGAATGTTACTTTTGCTTCTGCATATGCATCTGCACTGAGAAGTTTTCCTGCCCAACCGCCAGAAGCTGTTGCATCCTGTACGATAAGGAATTCATCTGTGTACATTTCTTCAAGTTCAATCTTAAGAACATCACCTGAGAATGTGAGATTTGGTACTTCATTTACTTCTGGTTTAGCTGTTGCTGGAGCTGCATCAGCTGGAGCTGCTGCTGCTGCATCTGCTGAACCTGAACCACATGAAGCGAGCATTGCAACTGCTGCAAATGCTGCTAATGTTGAAACGATTTTGTTCAATTTCATTTTTCTATCTCCTCCATTTGAGATATTAATATCATAATATTATTTCTAATAATATTACTGTCTTTAATTTGTAATTTTGCGTTATTTATTCCAGACGAATGTTTTATTGTTTACGTCCAAAACCAGGTACGATTGGAGCCGAGAATTTTTTCCGCATGTTTGCAAAAAATTCTTCAGCTGTTTCCATGCTTACAGCCTGTGGTGGTTCGTGGTATTTGACAAGGTTAGCCGGTATTTCATCCAGAAAACGGCTTGTCTGACATTCTACAACTGACTGAAGGTGACGTCTTTTCTGACATGAAGATATGTAAAGCTTGTCTCTGGCTCTTGTGATTGCAACATAAAAAAGCCGTCGTTCCTCTTCCACGGCAGCATCTCCTCCTTCATCGACAGCCCGTCCGTGAGGAATAAGCCCTTCTTCAGTACCCACAATAAATACGACAGGAAATTCCAGTCCCTTTGATGCGTGAATTGTCATCAGGTTTACTTTTCCCTTATCGTCCTCGTCGTCCATGTCATCTCGTGAAAGAAGTGTTATGCGGTTTAAGTAATTGTAGAGGGTAGGATCTGGTGTTTCTGGATTGTTTTCCCACATCTCGATGGAATTAATGAGGGATTCTATATTCAGATACTTAAATCGGGCGGCCTTTTCTGATTTAGGATTTTCGCTTATAAGATAATCAAAGTACCTTATGTCTTCTACCATGGTTCTGACTTTTTTGGAAAGACCTCGTCCACCAAGCATCGTTTTGTTACCGTCAATAATATCAATGAAAGCTTTAAGAGAATCTTTTGTGCCTTCAGAAAAATCAAGCCCTGTGGGATTTTCATAAACAGAGCCTGGGGAAAGCATAAATTTATCAGCTTCTTCTTCAGGTACTTCCAGAAGAGTTTTTATGGAGTTGTATAACGAACATCCTAAATTCTTAGAAATCTGGTTTAGCTTTTCTACAGTGGAACGACCGATACCCCGCCTTGGGACATTAATAATTCTTAAAAGGTTTACATCGTCATCATGGTTGGAGATAACACGCAGGTAAGAGATGACATCTTTGATTTCTTTTCTTTGAAAGAAAGATGTACCGCCACTCATTGTGTATGGAATGTTTTCCTGCAGAAAAGCTTCTTCCAGAGGTCTGGACTGAGTGTTTGCCCGCATCAAGACGCAGAAATCATCATATTTTCGTTTTTCTTCAACACAAATTGACTGTATTGTTTCGATTACAAAATCGGCTTCTGCTGTTTCATTGTCTGGTGAATAGATTTCAATTGGCTTTCCTTCACCGTTTCCTGACCAAAGCTGTTTGTCTTTTCTGTTTGTATTGTTTTTGATGACTCCGTTTGCTGCAGCAAGAATTGTACCTGTTGAACGGTAATTCTGTTCCAGGCGAATTTCTTTTACAGCAGGAAAATCTTTTTCGAAGTTGATGATATTCTGGTAGTCAGCACCACGCCATGAATAAATGGACTGATCGTCATCACCAACAACGGCAACATTTTGATCGGCAAGTAGATGCATCATTTCATACTGCTGGTGACTTGTGTCCTGAAATTCATCAACCATAATGTATTTGAATTTATTTTTATAACTTTCAAGGACTTCTGGGAATTCCTTAAAAATCCTGATAGGAAGAACGATGAGATCATCAAAATCAACGGCATTGTAGAGTTTTAAGCCTTCCTGATAACCCTCGTAAAGCTGTCTGTATGGTTCTGTTTCTGCATTCCACTGTTTGCGTCCTGTCTTTATGTCGGAAATGAGAATACCAATTTTATATATGTCCATGGAATCTGGTGAATAACGCAGTTCCCGTCCTGTTTCCTTAATAAGGGCATTTCTGTCAGTTTCATCATAAATCGAAAAGTTTTCTCTCCAGCCCAGCTTAGAAATTTCCTGACGCAAAACTTTTACACCGAATGCATGAAATGTTGAAATTGTAAGGAAAGGCAGCTTTTTCCCGGTAAGTTCCCTAATGCGTTCTGACATCTCTTTTGCTGCTTTATTTGTAAATGTAAGAGCAAGAATCTGACTTTGCGGAATTCCTGAATTAAGCATATGAGCAATTCTAAAAGTAATAACACGGGTTTTACCTGATCCTGCTCCGGCTATAATTAATATAGGGCCGTTTATAGTCATTACGGCTTCGTACTGTTCCGGGTTCAGTTCATTTTTTAAGTCTGAAAGATCTGCTGCCATAGTCATAAAAAATATAGTAGTTTTTTGATTTTTTGTCCGTAATTTGGATGATTTTTCTAAAATTGGAGAAGATTTTTTTTAGATTTGTGACCAATCAATCAATTTATTATATAGTTAATGTATGAGCTCAGTATTTGTAATTCTTGCCGGCATCCTTTGGGGATCCATGAGTATATTCGTTAAGAACCTGAATAATCTTGGTTTTGATTCTATGAAAATCATGATGGTTCGTTCCCTTATTACGGCACTTCTTCTTGGTGGGATTATTTTAATCAGGGACAGACGGCTTTTTATAATAAAACTCCGTGATTTATGGATGTTTCTCTGTACAGGAATTGTCAGTCTGGCTTTCTTTTCTGTGTGTTATTTTAAAACAATAACAGACTGTGGAGCCGGTATTGCCGTAATTTTATTGTACACATCTCCTGTATTTGTAATTCTTCTGGCATGGATTTTCCTTGGTGAATCAATCAATCTTTACAAGATCCTGGCACTGATTTTGACAGTATCCGGTTCTGTATGTGTTGCAGGATTAATTGGGGGAGAGCATTCTTTATCGGCTGTAAGTTTTTTGACGGGGCTGGGGGCAGGACTCGGTTATGGACTTTATTCCATTTTTGGAACAGTCGCGTTAAAAAAATATCAGCCACTTACCATTACTTTTTACACGTTTTTAATTGCAGGTCTTTTTATGATTCCTGCATGCAGTTTTTTTAGTAAAGGTCAGGTTCAGGTTACAGTTAATTCAACCTTAGTAGTTTATTCTCTCGGTGTTGCTGTGTTCTGTACGCTAATACCATTCCTTCTGTATACAAAGGGACTGATGGGACTGGAAGCAGGAAAAGCTGCAATTGTGGCTACTGTCGAACCTGTGGCCGGTACCCTTGTTGGAATTTTCATCTGGCATGAGCAGACTGATTTATTTCAGATAACAGGAATGATTTTGATCTTAATTTCGATATTCCTTTGTAGTAAAAAAACTGCCAGTGAATTTCTTAAAAAGCATAAATTTCATAAAAAAATGATAACAGATAATATCCTTAAAGATATGAAAAAAGCTCCTCCTAAAAATGGAGGTCAGGATATGTTTAAAACCTGGATGATACCTCCCTCAGAAATGCCTAAGAATCAAAAGGTAATCGTAATTGATGCCGGTGGTACAAACTTCAGGTCTTGTCTTGTTACATTTGATAATGATGGAAAAGCACTCATCTCGGATTTTAAAAAAACTTCCATGCCAGCCATTGAAAGGGAGTACTCCAGAAAAGAGTTTTTTGAAGCTGTAGCTGACAGAATTGAATATCTCCGGGATAAAGCTGATAAAATAGGTTTCTGCTTCAGTTATGCCATGGAAATCACAAAAGATCATGATGGTATTCCAAATGCGTTCAGTAAGGAAATTAAAGCACGGGAAGTTTTAGATGTTCCTGTTGGAAAAAGCCTTGTAAAAGAACTTGAAGGCCGGGGCTGGAACAAAATCAGTAAAATAACTCTCTTAAACGATACAGCTGCGGCTCTTCTGGCAGGAGCAACAGCGGGGGAAGATTATTCGTCCTATATTGGTTTTATTCTTGGAACTGGAATGAATGCTGCATTTGTTAGTGAGCCTGGGACTTTTTCTGAAGAAAAACAGATTATTGTGTGTGAAAGCGGCAAGTGCAACACAATTGAATTAAGCGATTTTGATATTGAAGTTGACAGAAAAACTGACATCCCGGGCCAGTATCCGCTGGAAAAATGCTGTAGCGGTGCTTATCTTGGTAAAGTCTGCTATGAACTTCTTCTGGCGGCAGGAAAGGAAAAGATTATTTCTTCATCAACCTTCGAAAAATTAAAAAAATTAAAAGAACTTACGACTATTGAAGCTGATAATTACCTTCAGAAAAAGTCTTCCGTTCTGGATGAAGTTATTGAATTAGGGGACAGAAAAACTGTTGAATTTCTTATTGACAGTGCTATAGACAGATGTGCTTATTATGCAGCTTCTATTCTCTGTGCAAATTTAATTGCTTCTGGTCAAGGCAGAATCGAAAAAAATCAGAAGCCTGTATGTATTGTATGTAATGGAACTACTTTATATAAAACACACAGACTAAAAGAACGTATTGAGAAATATCTTAAAAAGGCAGCTTTTGATAAATATAAAATCAGTTATCGCATGATTACCATTGATAATGATATAACAATCGGCTCGGCAGTGGCAGGTCTCGTCTGATGAAAAAAACAGTTCTTTTTTTTGTGATGATTTTTTCATCTCTACTGGTATTTGGTTATAGCGGGGTGCTTTATGGTACAGAGGGACAGCTTTCTGTTTTAAAGACAAATTTTTTTGATGTAATTTATCCGCCGAAATGTTCTGAATCAGCAGAAAAAATATCATCTGTATGCGATGAATATTATGAAGAAATTTCAAAAAAGCTTGGAACAAAGCCATATCAGCGTTTTTCTGTAGTAGTTACTGATCAGGTAGAAAGTCCCAATGCTTATTTTACCCTGGCTCCATACAATACAATCGTTTTTTATCAGGCAGAAGAAATTGAAGATCTTGATATGTATGAAGACACTGTAAAATCTGTGTTCTATCACGAGCTTACTCATGCAGTTACTTTAAACAGAAAAAGTCCTTTCTGGCAGGGGGTCTGTTCTGCCTTTGGTGATTTATTCACTCCAGCAGGCTTAAGCCTTACATCCTTCTGGTACGAAGGAGCTACAGTTTCCTTTGAAAGTGCAGGTAAAGGCGGAAGGTTAAATGATCCTTTTTTTACTCAGATTTTAGTGGAATCAAAATTAAAGGATTTGTCTGGAGAAAAGAAGTTTCCATCATGGAGAGATGTTACAGGCGTAAGTGACGTTTATCCAGGCGGCAATGATGCTTATGTGTTTGGAGGATGTTTTGCACAATATCTTCAGCATAAGTATGGAATTGAAAAATATGCAGAATTCTGGAAGAACGCAGGAACCGGAATAACACTGTCATATTGTGCAGGTGTCTTTTACAAAACTTATGGTGTAAAACTTGATAGGGAATGGAAACTGTTTAAGGAAGCAATACCTGTACCGGAAGTTGATTTTGACAGGAGAAAAGAGCTTTTATCTGACAGAACTCTTGTTTCTAAAAAAAAGTCTGTAGTTAATACTATAGATTCAATTATGGATGATGAGGGAATTTTTCATTATGCCTGGTATGATATTTATTCTAACGGGATTTTTGTTGATAATAGAAGAGTAAGAAATTGCAGGGGAATTCAAAAGATATCATTTTCAAAAGACGGAAAGACACTTGAATGTCAGCGGCTTGTGGACAGGTCAAATATAAAAAAGGAAGTGCTGACTGTTCCGTTGAAAAAGGATTGGAATGTTTCTTCGGACAATGATAAAGGCTTTGGAAAAATAGAAAAAGACGGGCTTAACTGGAAAATCGTCTTTGAAGATGGTTCCAGAGTATACAGGTATGATCTGGGGTCCAGAGTAATTCACCGGCTTCATTATGAAAAAACAGAGGGAGATAAATCATCCTGGATTTTTACATGGGCTCAGATGGGAGAACAATCCCTTTTTAATGATGAAAAAACTTTTGATTTTTCCGGGGCTGGAAAAATCATTATTGATAAAAATAGCGGTCTGGCACAGGTGTATCTGTCAAAAGAAAATTACGGGGCACCTTTTGAAGAGATAATTCCTTCAGGAGAAAATGAACTTGCCATTATGCAGGAGGTGTATAGAAAGCCTCTTCGAAAAATAAAGATTAACTGGAAAAATGCTCAGCTTTTGAATCTTACTTCTCAGACTGAATCTGCAGGAGAATATAAAGACACAGCTTCGGAAACCCGGCCCGTGGTTTTGCAAAATAATAGTGAAAATGTTCAGAAATACGAGTATAAAGCCAGTGATTATTTTTTCCGGGGCGTAAGGATACCATTGGGTGTAGTACCGTTTTATGACAGCGATTTTAACACCACAGGAACTGGGATTGTTGGAGCAAGTTTTGTTTCATCAAATCCATGGATAAGTAATCTTTCAGTCTTTTCTGCAGGATGGAGTCCTTTTCAGAATGTAGGCGGTGTGGCTGTACAGCTTTCAGAAGGAACTGATGTGCTGAAGGGTTCTCTTAACGGAAGTATTGTGTTTGATGGAAAAGGGTACAGACAGGCTGCTGCAGATTTGTCCGTAACATCGGTTTTGTATCAGGGTATGGTAAGTTATGTTACTGCAGGAATAGAAGGAATTGTCCTGAATGGGAAAGAGATACATCAAGATAACAATAATCAATCTGCAGAACTCTTAGGTAGCTTTGAAAAATCCATAGCCTTCGTAAAATATTCAACTGTTCACAGACAAAGTCCTGGATGGAAAAAATTTTCCGGATGGTCAGGAGAAGTTTTTTTTACTCAGGATTTTTTCGATATAAAGCAGGGTAGAAATAATTCCTATAATGCAGGTGCTGCCATGGAACTTATGGTGCCTCTTGTAATGCCTTTATCTGTTTATGGTGTTTTATATCCCAAAGACAATGTTTTTGCCCAGGGAAATGTACAGCTGGAGCTTTTTGATATTGAGGTTCAGAAGGGAATTCCAGCTCTTTCGGTCTATGTTCAAAGAATTAATTTTGCCGCGGCTTACAATGGCAAGATTGACTACATAAGTACGCAAAACTGGGATATTTCCAGAACAATTGATATAGCTTCGGATCTTAAATTTAAGCATTACAGCGACACTGCTTTATTAAACTGCCAGTTAACTTTAAGTCCTAATACAAGTTATTTTGCTTCTTCGGGAGCTAGCGTTGGGATAAACGGGGCCTTGCTGTATCACTTTAATGGAAAAAATAAAGATAAAATAAGTGCAGCATTTTATTCCACCGTTGCGTGGTAAGTTAAAATACTGTAAGATTGTTTAAATAATTGTTCATTTGAGAGGGGAAAAATGGCAAGATCCAGCGGAATGGGAAAATCTATTGTCCTGTTCATCTTAATTATAATTATGATTCTTGGCGGACTTTTATGGTTTGACTTCATTGGTGTAATCAATGCGAAGTCTATGTTTGGTCCGATTTACAAACTTGCAGGCTATCAGCCACAGACTTCTACTACAGCAACATCTTCTAAACCTCTCGAAGCCGATTTGGACAGTGATCGTCTGGCAAAAAGAATCGAAGCCCTCGATATCCGTCAGCAGGAACTTGATAAAAGAGAAACAGATATCTCCAGCAAAGAACAGGTCAACGAAGCAATTGCAAAAGAACTGGAAGACAGACAAAAATCTCAGGAAGAAAGAGAAAAAACATTCAACAATGAGGTCAAAAAGTACGATGATAGAAATAGTAACATCGAACAAATTTCGACCTATTTGACAAGCATGCCGCCAAAAACAGCTGTAGAGCAGCTGCTGGGAATGGATGATCAGGATGTAATTGACATCTTCCGTAAAACAGATGCTCTGGCTGCCGCAGCAAATACAACTTCACTTACATCAGTATGGTTGATGTATATGCCTTCTGAAAGGGCTGCAGTTATTCAGAGAAAGATGGCCAGCAAGCCGGAAACTCTCGATTAATAAAAAGGCTTGTGCCTGTAAAAGGCGGAATTTCTTCGGTTTATTATTTATAAATTGGAGGTTCTGCAGATGCAGGCAGTACAGCTTGATCAGCTTTTACCGCAAATTCAGACAGTTCAATCTCCTCAAGACTTAAAAACAGGTGATACATCTTTTATGGATGAATTACGCAAAAGTATTGATGAAATTGAAAGTTCTGAAAGTGTTTCTGATGAAAAACAGAAAACAGCTTTAGCGAACAAAAAAATAACTGATATAGAAAGCGAAGACTCATCCGAAATAACTTCCGAAACAGATAAAACTGAAACCCGTGAAACGTACATCTTTGCCGCAGAATACCTTCAGGAAAAAGAACCTGTACAGATGGCAGAAAATGTTCCGGTAACAGAAGACAGCAATGATTTACTGCCAGTTTCGGAAAATCAGAATCCAAAAACATTAACAGAAAAACAAATTCAGTGGCTTTATGCTTCTGCTGACAATGATCTTTCAGATGAAAATTTTTCTGATGAAGATTTTGCCCGTATGATTGATGCTGCTATTGAATTTATTCCTGGAGAAGCATCAGAGGAAGAACTTTTGGAAAGTGCCCAGAATCTTGCTTCAAAAGATCCTGAAATGTTTCTGGCAGAAGTCGCTACTAAGCTTCCTGATCAGTTAAATCCTGACGAAAATAAAAAAGGTTCAATGGACAATAAGGTTCAGATGACTTCTGAGAAGAGGCAGGTGAAGATTGAAGTAAAAGATCTTAGAACAGCAAAACCTATTGAACAAAAATCTGCTGAAATTGCAGTTTCAAAAACCCTGTCAAAAAAGGAATTGAACCTTACTTTTAAAAAAGAAAACGAAAATTCCGTACAGGTAACAATGAATCTTGCTGCCCGGGCTGAAGAAAATATTACTTCATCCAACAGTCAGGCTGCAGGAGCTTCAAGTTCAACATTCCAGAGTATGCTGGCAAATACAGTACAGCAGAATGCCCCTGAGTTTGTAAAGGCTGGTTCCATTGTTTTAAAGGATAATAATCAGGGATCTATTAATCTTATTGTCCAGCCAGAAAAGCTTGGCAATGTAAAAATTAATCTTTCACTTTCAGACAAAGTAATTTCCGGTCAGATTACAGTTCACAGTAAAGAAGCCTATGATGCTATGAAAGATAGTATTGCATCATTAAAAGAAGCTTTTAGAGAGAGTGGATTTCAGACAGGAGAATTCAATCTGAATTTAAGTAATAGCTCGAGTCAGGGAAACTTTGCCCAAAGTCAGGGTGATAGTCAGTACAAGGGCTTTATGGCAGAAAGGGTATATGGTGATTTAACAGCTGGTTCTCAGGCTGTTGAACCGACTCTGGAAGCTGCATACAGCAATTATTCAGAATTATCTGTAAATATTGTTGCATAAATTTCTAAACCCGGCATAAAAAATGCCGACAAATTTGTTATAGGCTTCACTAGTTGCGATTTTTTGCAGCTGTAAGCCCATAACAGTTTCCGGAATTCCGGAAAAAGGGGAACAAAATGGCTATAACATCAACTTTGAGCTCAACAGAAAAACTTCAAGCTCAAAATGCTGTTGATTCGTTCAACAAAACACTTACAGTAAATGGCCGTAAGGCTAGCCAGGAACTTGGAAAGGATGACTTTCTTAAAATCTTAATAGCTCAGATGTCAAATCAGGATCCAACTAGTCCACTTGAAAATACTGAGTTCATTGCACAGATGGCACAGTTCAGTTCCCTTGAACAGATGACTAACATGAGCACAAATTTTGAAAAGCTCAGTTCACTTATTAATTCAAATGAAGCCCAGTCGATGCTGGGAAGAACGGTTGAACTTAATGTTGGTGATACAACAGCTTCCGGAGTTGTTGAAGCTGCAACAAGAGGTTCCCAGCCACAGATTCTTGTGAACGGTGCTTATTACAGTATGGATAAAATTAAAACCGTTTATGGTAACTAATACGGTAACTGAAAATAGATAAGAAAAAGTAAATATGCAGCATCGGGCTGCGGGAATATGAGGGTAGATATATGATGAGATCACTTTATTCTGGAGTTTCAGGTCTTCAGAATCACCAGACACGAATGGATGTTATTGGTAATAACATTTCCAATGTAAACACAACAGGTTTTAAAAGAGGTCGTGTTAATTTTCAGGACATGATCAGTCAGCAAACTGCAGGTGCTGCAAAACCAACTGATGAAAAGGGTGGTGTAAACCCTAAAGAAGTTGGACTTGGTATGACAGTTGCTTCAATTGACACTGTATTTACTCAGGGAAACCTCCAGTCTACAGGTATTGGAACTGACCTTGCTATCCAGGGCAATGGATTCTTTATCGAAAAGAATGGTGAAAAATCATATTATACTCGTGCAGGTGCATTTAACGTTGATTCAGAAGGTACACTTGTAAATCCTGCAAATGGTTATAGAGTTCAGGGTTGGATGGCTCGTACTGTAGATGGGGAAAATATTCTTCAGACTTCTGCTACTCCAGAAGATCTTATTATTCCAGTTGGATCAAAAGATCCTGCTAAAGCAACAACTACAGTTAAATATGCATGTAACCTGAATAAAGAAACACCTGAAATTCAGGAAGGTGCAAATGCTGCAGATATTGCAAAAGGAACATGGAAAACAGAACAGAAAATCTACGACAGCTTTGGTAAAACTCATCTTCTTACAATCAACTTTACTCGCGTACCTGGAAACCCAAATCAGTGGCAGGGAAATATTACTGTAGACGCTGATAATGCTGATTTTACTCAGACACGGATTGGTCTTAATACTACAGACGGAATGGAAAATACATTCTTTGTAAATTTTGACAATACTGGTACCCTCCAGTCAGTAACAGACTCTGCAGGAAATATTACAAATCCAACTGGTGAAATCATCCTTCAGACAAGCTACACAGTTGCAGATGCTAATCCTAATGAAGATGGTACACCATACCGCCAGACTATGAATATTAATCTGGGAACAATCGGAAGCCAGAAGAATACAATTACTCAGAGTGCAGCTAAATCTTCTACAAAAGCTTACGAACAAGACGGATATACAATGGGCTATCTCGATAACTTCAAGATTGACTCATCAGGTATTATTACTGGTGTATACTCAAATGGTTCAAGCCGCACAATTGGACAGATTGCCCTTGCTACCTTTACAAACCAGGGTGGTCTTGAAAAAGCCGGTGACAATACTTATGTACAGAGCAACAACTCTGGGCAGGTAAACATTGGTGAATCTGGAGTAGCCGGTAAAGGAAGTCTCCTGGCTGGTGCACTGGAAATGTCAAACGTTGACCTTTCGGAACAGTTTACTGATATGATCGTAACTCAGCGTGGTTTCCAGTCAAATGCAAAGACAATTACCACAGCAGATACACTTCTTGAAACAGTTCTTTCACTGAAGCGCTAAGTTTAATCAAATAGAATAAACGGGAAGCACATCACTTAATTGTGGTGTGCTTTTTTTATTGAATTTATATAAAATGAATTTGTGATTTTGTTAAATGATTTTTACAAGGCGATTTTCGGCTGTAAAACATATAAAGTTTCTCTTGATGCAGGCTGTACATGTCCAAACAGGGACGGAACAAAAGGAACAGGGGGATGTATTTTTTGCAGTTACAGGGGAAGCGGGGACTTTATTAAAAATGTTCCTTCTATAAAACAACAGTTTGCCAGTGGTATTGAATTAATATGGAAGAAAACCAGGGGAAGAGGGGGACTGGACAGAGTAAAATATATTCCATATTTTCAAGCCTTTACATCAACTTATGGTGATTCTTCTGTATTAAAGCATCTATATATAGAAGCAACTGAACAAGAAAACGTGGCAGGATTAGCGGTTGCTACCCGTCCGGACTGTATAACGGATGAAATTCTTGAAATATTTAAGGAACTTTCAGAAAAAACATTTCTTCAGGTAGAACTGGGACTTCAGACCTCCAATGAAAACACTGGTTTGTTAATAAACAGATGCTATTCAGATAGTGATTACCTAAATACGGTCTTAAAATTAAAAAAAGCTATTCCATCAGTACATATAGTAACACACTTGATATTTGGTCTTCCCGGTGAAACTGAAAAAGATATGATGAATTCCCTGGAGTACGTTATTGATGTAAACAGCAGAGGAAAAAATTTAAATAAAAATTATGATGACTTCTGGGGAATTAAGTTAACTAATCTATATGTTCTCAAGGATACTGTCCTTGGTAAAATGTATGAGCTGCAGAAATATGTTCCTATGGAAGAAGATGAATATTTTGACATTTTGGAAAAAGCCCTTAAAAAACTGCCGGCTAATTGCGTTATTCATCGGTTGACAGGAGATCCTCCTAAAAAAGATGCCCTTGCTCCTTTCTGGTGCCTGAATAAAAAGAAAGTGCTTGATAGGGTAAACAGAATGTTAAAGAACACCTGATGGTATCAGATTGTAGCGGCGAAGTGGACCGCAGCAAAGCGAGGACCATGAGCGGCAGCGAACCGCGAAAAGCTGTAAGCTAAAGTCTGTTAAATAAAAAAATAAATATCTTAATTGTACAAATTTACATTCAGACTAATAAATTACATTTTTGATATATTATAATTACCAAAAAATTTTTTCTGTCTTTTAATGACGGATTTAATAATAGGAGAAAAGATCTATGAATCTTTCTATCTTGCTGTTGTGTGCTGCACTTTTAGCTCTTGCTTATGCAGCATTTAACTTCTTTAAGGTTAAAAAACTTGAAGAAGGAAACGAAACAATGCAGAAAATCGCTGCATACATTCGTGGTGGTGCTAATACATTCATTAGCATTGAATACAAAATTCTCGCAATCGTTGTTTTGATTGTTGCTGCAATTGTATTCGTTGCACTTGACTGGTACGTTGCCTGTGCTCTTCTTCTTGGTTCAGTTATGTCTGCATGTGCAGGTATGGTTGGTATGAAGATTGCTACTTATGCAAACGTTCGTGTTACAAATGAAGCTAACAAAACACAGAATATCGGTCAGACTTTAAAAGTTGCATTCCGCGGTGGATCTGTAATGGGTCTCTGTGTTGCTGGTTTTGCTCTTCTTGGTCTTGTAATTATTTATCTCGTATGTTCTAACTTTACTGACTGGGTTGGTAAGACAGATGCTCTTCCAAGCTTCCTTAACCGTCAGTTTGGATTTGGTGGGGTAACACTTCTTCCTTTCTCTAACGTTCTTACTGGATACGCACTTGGATGTTCTCTGGTAGCTATGTTTAACCGTGTTGGTGGCGGTATTTACACAAAGGCTGCTGATATGGGTGCTGACCTTGTAGGTAAAACAGAAGCCCACATTCCAGAAGATGACCCACGTAATCCTGCTACAATCGCTGATAACGTAGGTGATAACGTTGGTGATGTTGCTGGTCTTGGTTCCGACCTTCTTGAATCTTATGTTGCTTCTATTGTTGCTGCTATTGCTCTTGGTTATAACCTTATTCTTAAAGTTCCTGCTCTTGCAGAAGTTTTTAAGAGCGAAGGTGGAGATAAAGTTCTTGAATCTCTTTACTCGTTCCCTCTGGCATTTGCTGCTGCCGGTCTTATTGCATGTGTAATCGGAGTAGCTTCACTTCTTATCCGTAATCTTTCTAAATCACAGAAAGTACACAGTCAGCTTAACGGTGCAACTTATGTTGGTGCATTCCTTACACTTGCTGCTGGTGCTTACATCGCTTATAAGATGTTTGACCTTTCTGCTCTTAAAGCTGTTTATGAAGTTGCAGCGGCAGAAGTAAACGAAGCTGGTGAAGTTGTAAAAGCAGCTGTTACAAATACTGGTTACAGCAGAATTGGCTTTAGATATGGTGCAATTTCTCCATTTATTGGTGCTGGCGTTGGTATTATTTCTGGTATTCTGATTGGATGGCTTGCTGAATATTACACTTCTTCAGACTATAAACCTACTAAAGTTCTTGCTGAAGCTTCAAAAGAAGGTCCAGCCCTTACAATTACTTCTGGTCTTGCACTTGGTATGCGTTCTTGTATGGCTCCTTGTGTTGTTCTCGGTGTTGGTATCATCATTGCTTACTACACATCAGGACTTTACGGTGTAGCTATGTCTGCCATGGGTATGCTTTCGTTCGTAGCTCTTACAGTTTCTGTAGATACATACGGTCCAATTTCTGACAATGCTGGTGGTATTGCTGAAATGTCTCAGCTTCCAGAAGGTGTTCGTAAGATTACTGATACTCTCGATGCTGTTGGTAATACAACTGCTGCTATCGGTAAGGGATTTGCTATTGGTTCGGGCGGTCTTGCTGCTCTTGCCCTTATGCTTTCTTATATGTATTCACTTCCTGGTTCAGAAATCAAGGAAGGTCTTCCTACACTTAATATCATGGAACCTATGACACTTGCCGGTGCAATCGTTGGTGGTGCTCTTCCATTCTTCTTCTCTGGTATGCTTATTGACGCTGTAGCAATTGCTGCACGCAAGATGGTAGAAGAAGTTCGCCGTCAGTTCACAGAACATCCTGCAATTCTTGAAGGTAAAGAAGATCCTGATCATGACCAGTGTATTAAGATTTCTACACAGGGTTCTATTGGTCAGATGAAAACTCCAGCTCTTATGGCTGTTGTAATTCCAGTTGTTTGTGGTCTCCTTTTTGGTGCTCACTTCGTAGGTGGAATTCTCATTGGTTCTACAATTGCTTCTATCATGATTGCTATCTTTACTGGTAACGCTGGTGGTGCATGGGACAATGGTAAAAAATTTATCGAACAGGGTGGTATTGCAGGTTTTGGAAAAGGAACTCCTGTACACGATGCAGCTGTAGTAGGTGATACTGTAGGTGACCCACTCAAGGATACAGTAGGTCCTTGTATGGATATCTTCATTAAGATTATGTCTACAGTTTCTCTCGTAGCTATTCCTGTATTTACACATTTCCATCTCTTTGGTTAATCCTATTTAAATAGGTAAAATGGCCCGCTTTTTAATGAGCGGGTCATTTTTTTTATAAAAACAGGT
>JAZQNJ010000022.1:0-16302 GCA_045627285.1 Treponema sp.
TTCTTAATGTTGTATGAATTACAATGTGGACAGTTGATACCTTTCTCAGATTTTTTGGATAAAAGAAAGTCCTCGAATCCGTTGAAATCAAATTCCAAAGATTCAAGGAAGTTTTTCACAGAATTAAGTTCCGTCTTCGAAAGCGATTTTAATGTCTTGAAAAGTTCATTCAAATTCATCACTAATAATGTAGGAAGAATTTTCAGTTTGTCAAAAAATTCTTTCAATTAGCAACACTTTTTACGGACATAGCCTTATTAATTAATTAATTTTCTTCACTATGGATTTATCCTTACTTTGCCATTCGACATATTGAGCCAGGATGTTTTCATTTGCAGCATAACCATTAAGAATATACTGCTTTAAAACCGTATTTGCCCAGCGACGAAAGTCAGTTCCCCGCTTTGACTTTACGCGGTATCCGACTGAGATGATTACATCGAGAGAATAAAAAACAACAGGCTTATCTGAATTTGCAATATGCAAAAATTGCATATTGCTTTCCTGCTCCAATTCTTTTTCAGCAAAAACATTATTTATGTGTTTAATGTAATGATTTTCTAAACCCTGCCAGTGTTCCACCCCCACTGCAGGCAACGCAGAATGATTCCTTAAAACTACAACACAAGGCTGTCAAAACAAGTCAAATGGTGGATCAATTTCACACTTTCCCCGGTGACATCTGATACTTCTGCTTAAAAAGCCGCTACCCTAGACTAATCAGCCGGTACAAACCCATTTTTTAGAAAATTACATCCCCCTGCGGCAAAAATTGCCCTCCAGGGTTGTAAAAATCGTAAAAAATGACTATATTTTTTCAGAAATAAAGACTTTTTACTAAAAAACATGCCATTTTGCCTTGGAATCAGGTTAATTTTCAGTGTTGTTACATCCCTGTGCGTCCAAAATCACCAGCCGGGGATGTAGTTTTTTTTAAAATGCATTTTGTGTTACATCCCTATTGCGAAAAAAACTGCCCAAAGGGATGTAATTTTTTTCCCACCTGGAGAAATTACATCCCCCGCGGACAAAAACACCGCCCCGGGGATGTAAAAAAGTTTTATAAAATCTATATTCAGATTCTATAAAACTCAATTTCCACTATAATTTACTCGAGGAGATTTTTATGTCAGATTTAACAACAGACAAAAAACAGAAGCTTGCCAAAACTATTGGCATTTTAATGATTATTCAGGGTGTGATTATGCTTTTAACAGAATATCTGTTTCCTTCATATCGCATCTTCGAGGCAATTAACTTGATTTTCAAAGTTAACCACTACTTTGCCAACAGCGTAACTCCAAGATGTGTAGCATCAATTATGTTAAACAGCTGTTCAATGATTTTCCTTACAATTGCAATTATACTTACAATCGTAACTGGTATTATGGCAATTAAAAACAAAAAGCCTTTCCTAGTAAAGATTTTATGCATTGCAATTATAGTTTGCAGATACCTGCCTCTTTTCGTTATGTTTGTTGCAAGTTTCTTCCTTTTTGCCGATCATATTCCTGGCGTTAAAGACTGGATTACAAAACTCTTTATGAACACACTTCCAAAGCTGTTCCTTCTTGTATGGATTCCAGTTCTTCCCGTGCTTTGTTTTATATTTACAAAGAAAAATCCACAGCAGAAGTAATAAACTGACAAAACAGGAGACCACCCCAGCAAAGGGCAAGAACAACGGCAATATAAGCCTAAGGTTTCAGTCATCCAAAATCAGTATTCACAGTTAATGTTGCATACAGACGTGCCTTCCTGTTACTTTCTGCCTGTCTGAGATTGCGTGGCAAAGACTTTAAGAAAAGGGGAAGAAGCCTCTCTATTCTTCTCCTTCGTAAAACTCCTGTCTCACGATTTCAAAAATCTCCCTGTCGTGGTTTTCAAAGCTGAAGTTTTCTGAGTGAACAAACGTCAAGTTCCAGTTGCCATCATTTTCTGACAGAACCGGCATGTAGTCCCTGCAGTTTTTTTCAAAATAAAGCCACATCATCAGATAAATAAACTGTCCCCCAGAGGTGTAGCTTGATTTTTGAGTCAGTGGCGAGTTAATTTCAATTTTACTAATAAAAGTCTGACGGCTGCCGGCTTCTTTTACAACTCCTTCGTTCAAATCAGAATTAAGTTCCATAGCACCTTTATAAAGATTATAAGCTTCAAGAAGAGCCTGTTCATCACCATCAATTCCTGCAGCCCTGTCAGAATGCTCTCCAAGAGCCTCAAAGGGTGCTTTATAAATTCTATATGTAGCCGTCACACTGGTTTTAAGCCGTTCTGCCCGTTCCCGGATTTTTTCCTGCAGATAGTGGCTTTCAGATGGTGCAACAGTCCTTTCGGTTTTTCCAGCCTCATTAAACCGTTTTAAACTTTGAGAAAAACTGTTCAATGCGTCCGTAATTCCAGCCATAATCCCTCCCCTCAAAAACTAATCTTTGTAAAGTCCGCGAAGCAGCCTGATTTCTTCGGCATAACCTGCAGTTGATTCCTGAGGTGTTTCCAGAATAAAAGGCAGGTCCCGCAAAACCGGATGATTTATTACCTTTTTAAAGGTTTCAAGGCCAAGACTTCCCTGCCCGATTTTTTCGTGACGGTCCTTGTGGCTTTCAAAGGGATTTTTGCTGTCGTTCAAGTGGCAGGCTTTAAGGCGGTCAAGGCCAATGATTCTGTCAAATTCTTCCAGCACACCGTCCAGATTATTTTTAATATCGTAGCCCGCATCGTAAACATGACAGGTATCCATGCAGACCCCGAGTTTGTCCTTAAGTTCAACACCGTCAATAATTGCCTTAAGTTCTTCAAAACGGCTTCCAACTTCGCTTCCTTTTCCGGCCATAGTTTCAAGAAGAACAGTTGTAGTCTGCTCCGGCTTAAGGATTGTATTCAGCATGTCTGTAATCATTTTTACGCCAGCCTCGGTTCCCTGCTTCATGTGGCTGCCCGGGTGAAAGTTGTAATACTGGCCTGGAGTTGCTTCCATGCGCAAAAGGTCGTCGGCAAAAGTCTGAATTGCAAAATCCCGCACGCTTTCCTTGTCAGAGCAGGCGTTAAGAGTGTATGGTGCGTGAATTACAAGCTTTCCGAAGTTTTTTTCTTTTATAAAATCGCAGAGGGCATCAGCATCTTCCTTTACAATTGGTTTTGCCTGGCCGCCCCGTGGATTTCTTGTAAAAAAAGCAAATGTATTTGCACCGGCTTCAAAAGCTTCTTTTCCCATTCCTAAAAATCCGGCGCTGGCGCTTAAGTGCCATCCAATCTTGAACATATATAAACCTCCAGGAGGGGAAAGCCTTCCCCTCGCTCCCAAGTCCTCGCAAGGCTCCGGTCTTGTCCGCTACCCCTTCTCCGGGGCACGCCCCGGACCCCTTATAAAGGACTTATTTTTATTTTCTAAAATTCAATCTTCTATATTATAATAGAAATATGTTGAATTTATAAATTCAAACGGAGGATTTTATGAAAAAGTTTTTAGCAGCAGCTGCAGGTCTTTTACTTGCTTCAAGTCTGTTTGCACAGGAAAAAGTTTTTCTCTGGCCTAAAAAAACAGGTCCAGGCTCAGAAAAAGTAAAGGTTGAACAGACTGTAATTGACCGTGGCGCAATTCCACCACAGCAGAACAGAGCACTTGCAGGTGTTACACAGCCTTATTTTGAAGTTTACAAACCGGCTGCCGGCGTTGAATCAAACAAACGCGGTATTCTTATTATTCCAGGCGGTGCCTATAAGCGGGTTGTTTATGACACAGAAGGTCTTGATTATGTAAAAGGCTACACAGATGCCGGATACACATGTTTTATTCTTGTTTACCGCACACCAAATGACGGACACAAAAACAAGGAAAACGTTTCTCTTGCAGATGCACAGCGTGCCATGAGAATCATTAAAGCCCGTGCAGAAGAATTCGGTGTAGTTCCACACAGAGTTGGAGTTCTGGGTTCTTCTGCAGGCGGCCACGTAGCAGCAAGCCTTGCAACACGTTACTCAGAAGAAGTTTACAAGCCTGTAGACGACATGGACAAGCAGAAAGCAAATCCTGCCTTCCAGTTCCTCGTATACCCTGTAATTACAATGGATGCAGGAACTCACGGAGGAAGCCGCACAGAACTTCTTGGCGACAAACCTTCCCAGGAAACTATCGACAAGTTCAGCTGCGAGAAGCTTGTTAAATATGACACAGCAGATGCATTCATCGTAGCTGCAATTGACGATAAATCTGTAAATCCGGAAGCAAATGCAATTGCATATTTTAAGGCTCTCAGAAAGCAGAATGCAAAAGCAGAGCTCCACATCTTCCCAGAAAGCGGCCACGGTTTTGGTGTAATCGGAGCTTCAGGAACAGCAAAAAACTGGCAGCAGATGTCCATCGACTGGCTCAAAACATACCAGAAGTAAAAATAAAGTCCACTGCACGGCGGGTTCCACCATTTCGTGGACTTTATTTCAGCTTCTTATATAAAAAAGCCTTTGCAGTTCTCTGCAAAGGCTTTTTTATTCAAGGGCCTGACACTGACAGTCAAGTGTCCAACACTTCACTGTCATTCCCGTGCTTGAGCACACTCGTTTTCGTACTCACTTTGACACGGGAATCTCTTCATACAGTTTATCAGCTTCCAAGAACCATACGGTCGTTCAGTTCGCCGGCGGCACCAAATTTAGCAAGAAGTTCTTCCACTTTAAGGTTTTTCTTTTCTTCACCACGAACGTCGTAAATAATCTGACCTTTCATCATCATAATAAGACGGTTACCGTACTGAATGGCATGACGCATGTTGTGAGTAACCATAAATGTAGTAAGGTGATCTTCAGCAACAAACTTTTCTGTCAGTTCAAGAACGCGAGCCGCAGTTTTTGGGTCCAAAGCCGCGGTGTGTTCATCAAGCAAGAGAAGTTCAGGTTTCTGAAGTGTAGCCATCAGTAATGTAAGAGCCTGTCGCTGACCTCCAGAAAGGAGACCAACCTTACTCTTCATACGGTCTTCCAGCCCCAGATCAAGGAGAGCCAGCTTTTCACGATAAAGCTCTCGTTCACTGTTTTTTATACCCCATGCAAGTGTTCGTGCCTTACCGCGACGCATTGCCATTGCCAGGTTTTCTTCAATTTCCATATTTCCGGCAGTTCCAAGCATTGGATCCTGGAATACACGTCCCAGGTACTTTGCTCTCTTATACTCCGGCTTTTTTGTTATGTCAGTTCCATTAAGAACAATCGAACCTGTATCACTCTGATGTACCCCTGCAATCAGGTTCAGAAGAGTTGATTTTCCAGCACCATTTCCACCGATTACAGTAATAAAATCACCGTCTTCAATCTTTAAATTAATGTCTAAAAGAGCCTTTTTTTCTGTAATTGTTCCAGGGTTAAAAGTCTTTGAAATATGTGTAAGTTCAAGCATTATTTTGCCTCCTGAACAGTTTTGTTTGAGGCTGTCATGCGTTTACTAACCTGTTTGATTACAGGAATTGCCAGTGCAATTGTAATGATTACAGCTGTAAGAAGCTTTAAGTCACTTGATTTTAGACCAAGCTGGAGAACAACAGCAATTACAATGCGGTATACAACAGAACCTAAAATTACAGAAATCAAAGTAAACCAGAATGGAAGAAACTTCGCAAACCATCCAAAGATAGCTTCACCAAGAACAATTGATGCCAGACCGATAACGAGTGTACCAGTACCCATACCAACGTCACCGTATCCCTGACTCTGAGCAACGAGGGCTCCACTCAAGGCAATAAAACCGTTACTGATCATAAGACCAAGAATTTTCATCTTGTCAGTATCAACTCCCATGGCACGAACCATGTTTCCGTTGTTACCTGTAGCACGCAGTGAAGAACCGATTTCTGTTCCACAGAACCAGTAAATAAGAATTACAATTACAACACAGAAAAGTATACCGATGGTAAGGGATGCTGAATTTGGACTTAACTTTGACGCCTCTGGAAAAAGCTTTCCAAACAATTCCTGAAGCTGGCTCATAACTGTTTTTGCACCAATAAGAGGTGTATTCGAACGACCCATAATGCGGATATTCACAGAGTACAAAGCAGTCATTGTAAGGATACCGGCAAGCAATTCCTGAATCTTCAATTTTGTATGCAGAAAACCAGTCACACCACCAGCCAGAAGTCCGATACTGAAAGAAACAAGAAGAGCAAGATAAGGGTTATACCCTCCTACTACCATTACTGCACATACGGAACCGCCTAAAGCAAAAGATCCGTCACATGTCATATCTGCAATATTTAAGATTCTAAAAGTAAGAAAGACACCGATTGTCATGATGCCCCACAGGACGCCCTGTGCAACTGCGCCCTGCATAGCCATAAGAATGCTGAATATATTCATAATAAATCATTATACCTTGTTAGAAAAACTGTGCAAAGCCAAAAAGACTAAAAGAATTTGGAAAAAACCTATGTAAGCCAAGTTTTTTTAGGATTTTTTTGATATAATTTTAAGGCTTATTTCAAAACAACATAAAGAGGCATAAAATGGAAAACGCAACAAAATGTATCCACGCAGGATATCAGCCAAAAAACGGTGAATCCCGCATGATTCCGATTATTCAGAGTACAACTTTCAAATACGATACTTCCGAAGACATGGGTAAACTCTTTGACCTGGAAGCTTCAGGCTATTTCTACACACGTCTCCAGAACCCCACAAACGACATGGTCGCAGCAAAAATCTGTGCCCTTGAAGGCGGATCAGCTGCAATGCTTACCTCATCCGGTCAGGCAGCAAACTTTTTTGCCGCATTTAACATTGCCACAAACGGAGATCACATTGTAGCTTCAAGCTCAATCTACGGCGGCACTTTCAACCTTTTTAACGTAACAATGCGCAAAATGGGTGTTGATTTTACTTTCATCAGCCCGGACTCAACTGAAGAAGAAATTCAGGCAGCATTTAAGCCAAACACAAAAGCTGTATTTGGCGAAACTCTTGCTAACCCTGCCCTTACAGTTTTTGACATTGAAAAATGGGCAAAAGTCGCTCACAAAAACGGAGTTCCGCTTATTATCGACAACACATTTGCAACTCCAATCAACTGCCGTCCATTCGAATTTGGTGCAGACATTGTAACTCACTCAACAACAAAATATATGGATGGTCACGACGCTACAGTTGGCGGTGCAATTGTTGACAGCGGTAAATTTGACTGGATGGCTCATAAAGAAAAGTTCCCGGGCCTCTGCCAGCCGGATGACAGCTACCACGGCGTAACATACGCAGAACGCTTTGGAAAAGAAGGTGCATTCATTACAAAATGTACTGTTCAGCTTATGAGAGACTTTGGTTCAATTCCATCTCCAATGAATGCTTACATGCTTAACCTTGGTCTTGAATCCCTTCCAGTACGCATGGCTCAACACTGCAAAAACGGTCAGGCTGTAGCAAAATTCCTCGAAGCCCACCCAAATGTTGAATCTGTAAACTATCCTGGACTTAAAAGCAACAAATACTATGCAATTGCACAGAAATACATGCCAAACGGTACCTGTGGTGTCGTAAGCTTTAACATCAAAGGCGGACGCCAGGCTGCAGAAAAATTCATGAAGAACTTAAAGCTTGCCATGATTGCAACTCACGTTGCAGATGCCCGCACCTGTGTACTTCACCCTGCCAGTGCAACACACCGGCAGCTTACAGACGAAGAACTTGTTGCCTGCGGTGTAGGACCAAGTATGGTACGCTTCAGCTGTGGTATTGAAGCAACAGAAGACATTCTCGCAGACCTTAAACAGGCTCTGGATTCAATCTAATTTTTACAGTAAGGTCGGAAACTTATAGCCGGCCTTATTTTTTATATGGTTTTGGAGAAAATTATGGAAAAGATTTTGATTGTAGAAGATGACAATGGTATTTCAGACTTTGTAAATGCAGAGCTTACTCACGAAGGTTACACAACATGTACAGCTTTTAACGGCCGTGAGGCACTGGAAAAGTTCGAAAGCGAAAAACCTGACCTTCTTCTTCTGGACGTAATGCTCCCTGAGCTTTCAGGCCTTGAAGTTCTCCGCCGCATCCGAAAAGAATCAAATGTTCCTGTAATCGTAGTAACTGCCAGAGGTGAAACCTATGATAGAGTAAACGGTCTCAATGCCGGTGCTGACGATTACATTCCAAAACCATTTGAAATTGAAGAACTCCTTGCCCGCATGGGTGCAGTTTTAAGACGAACTACAACAAATAAACAGAGTTCCATTCTTAAAAACGGACAATTAACTCTTTCTCCCGACAGCATGAAAGTTACTGCAGGCGAAACTGATCTTAACCTGTCTAAAACCGAATACATGATGCTTAAGCTCTTTATGGAAAATCCTGACAAAGTTATGAGCCGTTCACAGATAATCGATGCCATCTGGGGTGAAGGTCACTTTATTGACGAAAATACAGTTGATGTTTATGTCGGTTATCTCCGCTCCAAAATCGACCAGCCACTGGGCCATGAATACATTAAAACAATGCGTGGTGCCGGCTATATGATGGTTTCAAACAAATAAACAGATAAGGAACAGTAATGAAGAAAAACAGTTCTGTAGTATTTAAACTTTCTTTTAAGTTTGCTGCAATTCTTACCGCAGCAATGATCCTCATTATTTTTACATTCTTTATGCTGTTAAGGGATTCTGCCCGACAGCAGGAAATCAAAGCCTTTAACAGAACCTTGAATATGCTCTCTCGCCCTCTGGAACGAGGAGACCAGAGGCTTTTTGATAAAAAATTATCAGAACTTCCTTTCTTCATTACCTACGTTGTATACAACACAGAAACAAAAGAAATTTACAAACGAAAAAACGATAAAATTCAGATTCTCCCCCCATCACCATCAAAAATAATCCGGGTTACAGGAGAAAAAAACTATAAAAACGAACTGATCAGCTATGTTTACATGACTAAAAGCATCATTTCTTCAGACGGGACTCCTGTAACAATCCAGATTGCCCAGAACGCAAATTTTAACGCCAACAGATTTATTACGGACATGCTGTTTTTAATTGGACTGGCATCTATCCCCATTCTTCTGCTTTCCTATTTTATTTCACTATTCATTACAAAAAAAACAATGCAGCCTGTAGTACGCATTACAAAGGCCGCTCAATCAATCAGCTCCACCAATCTCGATAAAAGACTTCCTACAACAGGAAAAAATGATGAGCTTGATAATCTTGCATCTACTTTCAACGATCTGTTTACAAGACTAAAATCGGATTTTGATCAGGAACGGTCATTTACAGGAAATGTCAGCCACGAGCTTAAAACACCAGTAGCGGTTATTCTCGGTCAGGCAAATCTGCTTAGACGATGGGGAAAAGAAGATCCGCAGCAGCTTGATAAATCCATCAACACAATCATCAGAGAAACCCGTTCCATGGAATCAATAATTTCAAATCTTTTGCAGTTAAGCCGACTTGAAAGCGGAAAAACTCCACTGGAGTGTACTGATGTTAACATTAAAGAAATGTTCATGAGACTTAAAGAAGAATTCACCTCATTAAATCAGAACTGCCAGATCAAATTTGAGGATAAAGATTTCGGATCAGTTTACACAGACAGCGAACTTCTTCATCAGGTTTTTACTGCAGTAATTTCCAACAGCCTTAAGTTTGTAAAGGATTCTCCCATCATCACTTTGAATTGTAATCAGGATTCAGACAGTCTTTCACTCACAATTCTTGACAACGGTCCTGGATTCAGAGAGGAAATAATTCCGCACGTATTTGAACGTTTTTACAGAGGAGATGCCAGCCACAACAGATCTTCAGGAGGGTCAGGTCTTGGACTCTCCATCTGTCAGGCTATTATGACTGTCCTGAAAGGGACCATAACAGCTTCCAACGGCGAAAACGGTGGAGCCTTAATTACTATTTCTTTGAGCAGAAAGCCAGTCAAAGAGGTTTAATTCTCCTTCAAAAACCTTGTCATTAAAAACATAAGACCAGACTTCATGACCGTCGTAACTCCAGGGCAAATTTGTTTTACTGTCGCTATAAAGACCAGTGCTATCCTTCACACTGTCATAATATGATTTATGAAGATTTAAAGGATCTGCTTCGGTTAGTTTTTCTACCAGCGAAAGCGTATGCTTTTTAGGATTGATTGTTTCGTCATCCAGAGACACAATAAACCACAAAGACTTTTCTGCAAGTTTCCTGATATCATCAGGATTAATTCTGACAGTGGGAAATGCTTCACAGATTGGGAAGGCAGCAGCAAAAAAGTCATGATACTGAATCATCATATTTACAGTCATAAATCCCCCTGCAGAACATCCGCCTACATAAATTCTTGATGGATCAATCTGGGGATTTTCTTCAATCATCTGGTCAATAAGTTTTTTAACAGTAAGTGTATACCAGGAAACGGGAGTAACAACCGTCGGAGTATATTGTTCTTCAGGTACGGAAATCACTTTTGCAATTGCTTTAGATATTTTGTAAGCTTTTCTGTTAACAGTCCCATTAATATCAACTGGAGCCCAGAGTCTGTTTCCAAAAGAATCTGTTTCTGTGAGTTCAAGCCAGCCAGTAGGACATTGAGGCACCAGTACTGCAGCACCTTCAGGAAAATGGCTTTGTATCTGAGGCTGACTTAAAGAAGATATTTTAATTTTTAAGAGAGGCTTGTTTATATCCTTACCGGATTCCCCGATTCCATGAAAAAACACAATAAGGGGAATCTTTGTGTCTTTTGAATTTTCCGGAATATATTTTGCCCATTTAAGGGAAACTGTTTCATCCTCAGTAACCTGGTCATCAATCCCCCCGGTCTCCCAGCATGAAATCTCAGGACACACTACTGCTACCCTGTTTTCAATTCTAACATTCAATGCTTCGTTTTTGATTCTGTACCAGTAAAAACTATCAAACCCAATAATGCTTTCTCCGTGATTAATTACTGAATATGGATCTGAGGGATGAACTTCCATTAAAATCGTTACATAACGGCTGATATAATCTTCAACCGGACTTCCTTCACCATCAGAAATAAAAACTTCTTTTATAGCCCTCTGGGATTTTATGACATCAATTTTACGGGAAGAACCTGTCAAAACAACATCGACTGTAAAGTCCTCTTTTTTTACAGAGGTCCTGTGAACAGTTTTTCCAAGATTTATTACAATTTTTGGTACAGAGCCTCCAAAATCTTCAGGTTTAACGTATGCAACATAGGAATTTGAATCTGGAACGGCAGACTTGCAGAACATTTCAGAATAAGAGGCCAAAGACATTAATAATAATATGATTGTAAAAAACTTTTTCATATCTTCAATAGTATTTTGAGCCCGTAAAAACATCAAGCTGATTTAATAAAGTGGAGGGGAAAGCCTTCCCCTGTCTCCTGCCACAAGCCGCACCTCTGGTGCTTTGTTGTGTCATCCGCCACCCCTTCTCCTGGGGCTCTGCCCCAACCCCCGGCCGGCTTCATAAAAAAAATGCCTCAACCACTTTCTGAGTGATTAAGGCATTGTACAGTTAAAGATTAATCTAACTATTAGAGATCTGCTGGGAGAGTAATTCCAAGAGTCTGTTCAGTTTTTTCATTCTTAGAGAAGTCACATTTTTCAAGATACTGAATTGGCATATCAGCTGGATTTTTTCCATTCTTAAGAATTTCTACAGCCATAGCAGCAGTCTGTTTACCAAGTTCATAGTAGTTAATACCGTATGTACAAAGACCACCAGACTGAACCATTCCGTCTTCACCAACGATTGTAGGAAGTTTTGCTTCATTTGCAACCATTGCAACTGTTGCCATACCTGCAGCAAGCATGTTGTCTGTAGGAATATAGATTGCGTCAACTTTACCAACAAGGCTCTGTGTAACCTGCTGGATTTCGTTAGAATTAGAAACTGTTCCTTCTACAAAAGAAAGACCTGCTTTTGTACAAGCTTCTTTTGCCATATTTGCCTGGAAGATTGAGTTCTGTTCGCTTGAGCAGTACATAATTCCGACTGTTTTTGCTTCTGGAAGGATTTTCTGAAGAAGGCTGATCTGTGCAGAAACTGGAGTAAGGTCAGAGGTTCCTGAAACGTTTGTTTCAGGTTTACTGTTTGATTTTACAAGTTTTGCTGATTCTGGATCTGTTACAGAAGAAACAAGGATAGGAATTTCTGTTGTAAGGTTTGCAACAGCCTGAGCAGCTGGAGTTGCGATTGCAAAGATAAGATCGTCTTTGTCGTTTACGAGTTTATTAGCAATAGTTACACAGTTAGCCTGTTCGCCCTGAGCATTCTGATAATCAATTGTAAGATTCTTACCAACTTCAAAACCTGCTTCTGCAAGTCCGTCAACAAATCCCTTATAGTTAGCATCAAGTGCTGGATGTTCAACAAGCTGGATTACACCAATCTTTACTGATTTTGCTTCGCTTGTACCTTTTTTAGTACAGCCTGTAAGAGCAAGCCCTGCAGCAGCAATTGCCGCAGCTGTCATAATAATTTTTTTCATTTTTGTATATCTCCTTTTTTGTGACATTTAAAGACACTAATACTTAATTATAAGATTGAAAGTCGCTGCCGTCAAATATAGAAACATACTGACTTTTACAAAACGGAAACTTTACCATTGGAACGGTCAAAAATCAGGCTGGAGAATCTTTCTTTTTCTGTTGAAGCAATCTTCCCGGTTATTGTAATCGTTTCACCGAATTCTTCATTTACTTCGTAAAGAGTTTCTGCTTCCATAATCTTTTTTGCAATTTGATAAAACTGATAATCTGCAGAAAAAGAAAAATTGCTTTTTTCTATAAGCTCTTCAAATACTGTAGATTCAAGAACGGCTTTTGTTCCGTCACCATATGCATGAACAAGTCCCCCTGTTCCAAGAAGAGTACCCCCAAACCATCTGGTAACTGTAACAAGTATATTTGTAACACCCCTTCCCTTCAAAACATCAAGCATAGGTCTGCCGGCTGTACCACCTGGCTCACCGTCATCGCTCATTCCCATAATTTCTGCATTTTTCCCGAAAATAAAAGCATGACAGACGTGGGTAGCATCAGCATATTTCTGCTTCTGAGATTTTATTATCTCCTTCACCTGTGCCTGATTTTCAACAATAAAACTTTCTGAAAGAAATCTGGAGCCTTTGATCATGAGTTCTGCTGAAGATGTTTTTACAGGAACAAGCATCATTCTTTCTCCTGTTCCTTTGTTAAAATATTCATTTTAACAAAGGCTCTCAGCAGAAGTTCAAGAAAATCCTGCTTTCGTTTCTCTTCATAAAGAATAGGAAATGAAAGGCACAGGATGGCAGCAATCTTACAAATATTCATGAAATACAAAAATTCAAAAATTATAGTCAGTAAATTCAAAGGAGATCCTTCATCATTACCGGAAAAAGCAACAGACATACCGGAGTAAAAAAGGGTCAGTGCAATATTCCTGCCGGCACAAACCAGGAAGAAAAGTATGGAAAATAACAGCCCTTTAAACGACAGCTTGTAGCTTTCTGAAAGACAGTAGAAAATACTGAGGTTTTTATTGTCATATTTAAAAAATTGAACATAAATCTGTCCGTAAAGAAGAACAATAATTACAGCCGACGTAATTAAAAGAACAAAAAGTATATCTCCATAGGCTCCAGCAAATTCTACGGCCTTTTTTGCCACAATACTTTCAGAATAAAAAACATACCGGTTAACAAGACGCATTATGAGGCATACGGCCAGTACAGTCAAAGAAGCCGCCAAAGCTCCCGGGAAAAACTGCTTAAACCGTCTGAATCCAAGAAACATGTATCCCAATGTAACCTTCTCACTTCGTACCATGCGTAGAAGCATTACGGCAAAACCAGACAAAACCATAAAAGCCATAAACATTCCTAAAAAAACTACTGACAGACCGGCAATAGTATAAAGAGAAGACTGTTCTGCTTTCATCATCAGCCAGGCCGCAGGTGCGGTAAAAATGAATGAACTTAAAGACTGCAACACTATCAGCAAAAAAAATACGAAAAATATCTTTGTTGAATTTTTAAACAGCACTTCCTTCATTTTTAAGGAAAGAACTTTTAACCTGATCTTAAGCTTAGGAGAGTTTTCCACTTAAACAAAAAGCTCCATCTGCGCACCATCAACTTTAACGGATTCAACTTCCCGTACAGCAAGACGAACACCAAGTGTTTTAAGTCCCTTTTCTTCAAAATCCTGGGCCTTAAACTGTTCTTCAAGAACTTTTACGCGAGGCTTTTTTTCGTAGTTAAGAGTAAAGGTGAACTTTTCTCTTGTATCAATATGAAGCACTTCCATTCCGTCTGGAGCCATAAAGTAGTCGCGGTTCATAATCCAGCTGGCAATACGGCAGCGTTTTATAAATGCATATTTTGTTTTTGGATCCCGGAAAATTACAGTAAAGAGAACAGGATTGATTTTTTCTTTTTCTGCAACCTGGCAGTACCACATTCCCTTATCTACGAACATTTTCTGAGGAACATCTGTAACAGAGAACATACCGGACTTGCGCATAACAAGAATGCGGTCGTAAGGAGAAACCTTCATAAGTTCTGTTCCTCCATTTACACCGATACCGAGATAACCCTTGTCGTCGTAGCGCAGGCTCTGGTCAGATTTTGCAACAGCCTTAACATCCACTGCACTAAAGCTTTTAATCTGAGTGTGGCGTACAAGAAGATCTGGATCAAGTTTTTTGAATTTTTCAATCATGCCGTCCAGATATTCAACAGCACAGCCTTTAAGATTCTTTAAGCGCTTTGCAATTTCCTTTAAGCGGTCGTTGATTGCCTTTACGGTTTCACGGTTTTTATTGATGTCAAATAGAGAAATGCGGCGGATTGGAATCTGCAGCAGGTGTTCAACATCATCATCATTAATAGGACGAACAAGTTCAGCCTTAAAAGGAACAAAGCCCTTATAAACAGCCTTAACTACATCTTCCTGAGTTTTTTTAGTTTCAATTGCTTTATAAATGCGTTCTTCAACAAAAATACGTTCCAGGGTACGCATATGGAGTTCTTCCATGAGCTTGGCACGTTCAAATTCCAGCTCATCTTTAATAATGCCTGTAAGCTTTTGTGCATAATACTTAATGATTTCTTTTGCTGTCATTGTAACAGGCATATTGTCTTTAATTACCAGCATCTGGCAGCTGATTGATTTTTCACAGTCAGTGTAAGCGTAAAGCTGGTCAATTACGTCTTTTGAATAAACCCCGCGAGGCAGTTTAATTTCAATATTACAGTGATCTGTAGTAAAGTTATCTACAGAACTGATTTTGATTTTTCCAGCCTTATAAGCATTATCAATAGATTCAAGAAGAGCCTTGGCATTTGAATCCAGTGGAAGTTCTGTAATTACAAGACGCTTTTCGTCGCTGGTATCAAATTTAGCTCTTGTAACAATTTTTCCGTTACCATCGTTATAGTTACTTACATCAATAAGGCCGCCGGTAGAAACATCAGGATAAATTTCAAAATCTTCACCCTTAAGGCACTTGATTTCTGCATCAAGAACTTCCTTTAAGTTATATGGAAGAATCTTTGTGCTCATACCAACAGCAATACCTTCAGCACCAATCAAAAGAGTAATCGGCAGCTTTGAACGGTAAACTTCAGGTTCTTCACTGCGTCCGTCATAGTTTGGAACATAGTGAGTAATTGCTTTATTTGTTACGAGAAATTCTTTTGCAACACTGTTAATACGACATTCAATGTAACGGCCCGCAGAAGCACCGTCACCAGTGTACTTGTTACCAAAGTTTCCCTGTTTGTCCATAAAGATTTCTTTATTGGCAAGGTTAACAAGGGCACCGTAAATTGAAGCATCTCCATGAGGATGATATTCCATGGTACGTCCAACAATGTACTGTACCTTTTTGTAGTAACCGTCATTTACAGTAAAAAGAGTATGAAGAATACGTCTCTGTACAGGCTTAAGACCGTCCTCCAGATCAGGAATAGCACGATCACGAATTACATAAGAAGCATATTCAATAAAGTTTTTATCAAAAAGATTTTTTACAAATGCCATTTTTTACTCCTTAAGGGAGATCCCTTAACAACCCCGTTTTTGAGGGGAGAGGAACCCCCTACTCGGAAGCGAGGGTTTCTCTCCCCTCAAACTCCCCACTCTTCCCGGCACCGCTTAGGGCTTACGACGAGCGCAGCATAGCTGCTTCGAGCCTCGCTCAACACAGTCCTCCACTGTTTTCCCGGCTGAAGCCGTCGCTCCCTACCTAAGAACCCGATTAATTTTTACGCATCGATTTCTGCGTTTGACAGCAGGTTCTGCTCGATGAACTCGCGGCGTTCAGGGGTGTTTTTACCCATGTAGAAGGC
>JAZQNJ010000023.1:0-28111 GCA_045627285.1 Treponema sp.
AAATCCAATTTCTTAGTTTCGACAGTTTTAAACAAAAAGAATTTATAGCCATAAAAAAAGCCTTTCTGAAAAAACAGAAAGGCTTTCTGATAAATGCCACTACTATTCAGCTTTTGCCTGAATACCGTAGCGTTTGTTAAAGCGGTCGATACGTCCAGCAGTATCAACGAGCTTCTGCTTACCTGTGTAGAATGGGTGGCAAGCAGAACAGATTTCAACAGTGATGTTTTCAACTGTTGAACGTGTTTCAATTACATTACCACAAGCACAAGTAATTTTTGTAAGTTTGTATTCTGGATGAATACCTTCTCTCATAATAAAACTCCTTATCTCTTGCCCGATATTAAAGCAACCCCAGTCATCACTAGCATGTGCAGAAATAAAAGCACTTCTATCATTCCATCACTGTTAGGAAACAAATTAACACCACAAGAGTGATTATTCATTTTATAAAAAAATCCGCCTCTTAGTCAACAAAGGCGGATTAATATTTTAGTCCTGAGCAGCAGAACCCGTGTTCATATTAGAAAGGAAGGCTTTGTTATCCTTGCTCTTTTTCATCTGCTGGAGGATGAGTTCTGTAATTTCAACATCTTCCATACCCGATATAACTTTACGGAGAACCCAGATTTTCTGAAGCTCATCTTCTGTAAGGAGAAGTTCTTCCTTACGAGTACCAGATTTCTTAATATTGATTGCAGGGAACAGACGGCGTTCTGCAAGCTTACGGTCAAGGTTGATTTCAGAGTTACCAGTACCTTTAAATTCTTCAAAGATAACTTCATCCATACGGCTTCCTGTTTCAATAAGAGCTGTAGAGATAATAGTAAGAGAACCACCTTCTTCAATATTGCGGGCAGCACCAAAGAATCTCTTTGGCTTATGCAGAGCATTGGAATCAACACCACCGGAAAGAACCTTTCCAGATGTAGGAACAGTAATATTGTAAGCCCGAGCAAGGCGTGTAATTGAGTCAAGAAGGATTACAACATCCCGTTTGTGTTCAACAAGGCGTTTAGCCTTTTCAAGAACCATTTCTGCAACCTGAACGTGGCGGGTAGCCTGTTCATCGAATGTTGAAGAAATTACTTCCCCTTTAATAGCTCTCTCCATTTCTGTAACTTCTTCAGGACGTTCATCAATAAGAAGTACGATAAGGTAAACTTCCGGGTTGTTAGCAGTAATAGCGTTGGCAATTTTCTGCATAAGGATTGTTTTACCGGCTTTTGGAGGAGCAACAATCAGGAGACGCTGACCTTTACCGATTGGAGCAAAGAGGTCTGCAATACGTCCTGAATATTCATCACTTACTGTTTCCAGTGTAAGTTTTTCATTTGGATAAAGCGGTGTTAAGTTTTCAAACGGAACACGAGTCTGAGCAATGCGAGGTTCATCAAAGTTAACTGTTTCAATACGAAGAAGAGCAAAGAAACGTTCACCTTCTTTTGGAGAACGGGTCTGTCCGTATACAGTATCACCAGTTTTAAGGTTAAACAGACGAATCTGACTTGGACTGATGTAAATATCATCCGGACCTGGAAGATAAGAGTTCTGTGGAGAACGAAGGAATCCATATCCATCCGGGAGGATTTCGAGAGCTCCGGAAGCGAAAATAAGTCCGCCATGTTCTGTATGGGCTTTAAGAATCTGGAAAATTACTTCCTGTTTTTTCATTGAAGGAAGTTCATCTTCAGGGAATCCGTACTGTACAGCCATTGAACGAAGTTCAGGCATGCTCATTTTAGTAAGGTCATTGATCAGAAGACGAGGTTTTGATTCATATTCTTCTGGATTTTCAATAATCTGAGCTGCGGCAGTTGCTTCATCCCGGGCAGCATTACGGGCGGCAATACGTTCTTTATAAGATTGACGGCGATTGCCACCATGATTGTTTGGACGATCATTTGAATGGCGATCGGCTGACTTTTCGTTGTCAGAAGTTTTATCCCCATCAGTATTTTTTGTTGTTTTAAGAACTATTTTTCTTTTTCTAACAACAGTTTTTGCAGTTTCTTCAGAATTCTCTGCTACAGGAGCAGGTTCCTCAGAGACAGCATCTTCCTGCTGTTCAGTTTTTACTTCAGGAGCAGCAGGTTCATCTGGTGCACTTTCATAAGATTCAGGCTGAATGTCAAGTTCAAGTTGTGGCTGAGATTCTTCTTTTTTTGAATCATCAGATTTGTCGAAAAAACGACGCTTCAATAAAGCCATTTAGATTTTCTCCTAAAAGGTTAAAAAATATAAAGAATTTATGTTATGGAATTGTAAGTGATTATCTATAATTGCATATAAAAATAAAAAGAACTGATAAATTAATTATATTACTGCAGTAAAAAAAAAGTCAATAAAAAGCAATCCCTAGTGCGGCAAGTCTGATTTAATCAAAAGTGCCTGTTTATATTCTTCTGAAGAAACAGCAAAAAGATTTACATCTGTTTCTTTCTCAAGCATTGTAACCTGACCTTCAAAACTTACATCGTCTGCAATTCTGATGCGGCCTGTAACAATATCACCTGTCACTTTGCTGCCAGAGCACATTTCAACTCTTTCTTTAGCTTCTATATTTCCTTTAATTTCTCCGGAAATTACAATTGAATTTGCCTTTATGGAATCAACTGTACAAATAGCAGTTTTATCAATTTCGAGATTACCAGTAGCATTGATTTTACCGTTAAATTTACCGGTAATAACAAGACTGTCAGAAAATTCAAGTTCCCCATCAAACTCTGTTTCCTGTCCGAAAACAGTCAGGTTCTTTTTTTGAGTATCATCTGATTTTAATGGTTCTTTTTCCAGTTTTATTTCTTCTGACATATGATTCATTCTACAGTATTTAGGTTAACTTCGCAATATAAAGTATCTGCAGTAAAAGGAGCCAGTTTCTCTACAACTCTACCCCCTTTATCAATATAACATGTAATACCACTGTTTGTAGCACGAACGGAAGCTATACTATTCTCTGCGGACCTGAAGCAAGCTATGGCAAGATGTTGCATCTGACAAACATTGTTACCAGACCAAGAGTCATTGGACAAGTTAACAAATATTTCAGCACCGTTATTTTTCATTTTTTTTGTAATGTCAGAAAAAGTATCTTCAAAACAGATTGGAGTTCCAGCCAGAAAATTTTTCCCCTGAAGACAAAAAACGTCATCACCTTTATCCCAGAATACATTTCCTGACTCAAGCATTCTGTTATAAAGTGGCTTAAGAAATTTCTTAAAAGGAAAATCTTCAGAAAAAGGAACAAGATGAGTTTTAGAATAAATTTGAAAGGCAGGCATTGTTAAGTCCTCGTGAGTTTCAGACGGGGAAAAAAGTATTGCACTATTGTAGTTTTTATAATTTCCACCTGTAATAAACTGACAGTCCTTTGAATTAATATATTCAAAAAGCTGAGAAGCAAGTTCATACCTTTCTTTGTTTATATTAAGCTTGTAATGAGAAATCACATCAACAACTACAGCTGTTTCCGGCCACACAACAAGCTGTGTTTCCGGATGATTTTTTAACCCTTCTTCTGTAAGGCAAATAAGAGAGTCGACTTCATGTTTATACTGCTGAATTCCATCTTGCCAAGGATCCGAATTGTTCTGTACCAGGAGAACATTAAGAGTTTTTCTATATGTCAGGGAGTCCGGTATAAAACAAGAAGCCACAACAACAGATATAAATAAACCAGTGACAGTACATACAATTAAGTCAACATAAGAATATTTAGTTTTTGCTTTTATTACAGAAAAAAGCTTATAAAAAAGAATATTTATAAAGATTACAGCAAAAGTCAGTCCCCATACGCCAAACCATTTTGCGGACAAAAGTAAAAACGGTTGATTCCAGAAAGCATATCCGGTTACACCGTAAGAAAAACCAAGATAACCTCTGCAAGAAAGAAATTCACAGAAAAAAAACAAAAGGCCTGTAATCCACCAAAGATATTTATTTGAAATGATTTTGGAAGACAGAAAAAAAGTAAGAGCCCAGTAAATACCGAACAAAAAATAAACACTTAATGCTGCCCATAAATTAAACGCAATAAGCCAGTAAGAAAGAAAAAAATACGATAGGAACCCAAAAGCAAAACCGTATACAGGTGAATACTTTTTATTTCTGAAAATCAAAATAAAAACAGGGATATACTGAAATAATGAAAGAAACGAAAATCCGTATTCAAATAAAAAATTAGGATGACTAAAGGATAAAAGAATTGATGACAAAAGTACTAGAGAAATATCTGTGATTATTGTCATTCGAAGTTAACTATTGGGAATCACCCGGAAGAACTGGAAGATCCCAGAGTGCTTTTTTTAGTTCCTGGCCGGAACGAAAGGCTGCAACATAGTGTGGTGCAACAGTGAGTTGTGCTCCAGTTTTTGGATTTCTTGCTTTTGAACGACCTTTTCTTAAACGTGGTTCAAAAGTTCCAAAACCTCGAAGTTCGATTGTATGTCCTTCTTTAAGGGCTTCTTTTAATTCATCAAGAAGTGATTCAACAACATCTTGAACAATTTTTTTTTCAAATTCAGACTTCTGATAAACCGATTCAACTAAATCGTATTTTGTAACTTTACTAGATGACATAGATTTACTCCGAATTTTAAAAATTGAAAAAAAATTCCTGATACAGTAGAAATAAGTACTGTATCAGGTTTTAGACAAAAGTCTGTTCTAATTATTTTGCAGCAGCTGCGCCAAATGAAACGTTATAAAGTTTCATCATGCGTGACTTCTTGCGTGAAACAGCATTGCGTGTAAGAACACCCTTGCTGCGTGCAGAATCCAGCTTAGAAACGAGAGTTGTAAGCTTTTCCTGTGCAACTTTTGCATCCTTGCTCATAACAGCTTCTACAAACTGTCTGGCATAAGTACGAACTTCACTTTTAATTGCTTTATTGTGCAAGCGGCGAACTTCGCTCTGTGCATATTTCTTTTCAGCAGATGATTTTTTTCCAGCCAAAGGAGGCACCCCCATATAAAAACTTTGTTCATAATACCAAAGGGATAATTTATAGTCAAGTATTTAAGTATCTAATTTACGTTATTACAACGAATTGTATGCATTTTTCTATAAATCTGAAGGATTTCAATCTTGACAGTAATTACAATAATCTTTAATATAACAGAACATATTCGAATATTTATTGGAGGATAGTCATGGCTGGTGCTAGTAAGAACTCTCGTACAACAGTTGCAACACAGAAATTTGAATGCCCTGATTGTGGTGGCGAAATCGTAATGAAAACTATGTACGAAAACGGAAGACTCCGCAACCTCGCAGAGTGTTCTAAGTGCAAACGCACAGAACGTCGTCCTAAAGATTTTAGAAAATAGTCTTTATACGATAAAAGAGAATCCCGTAGAAACATAAGTGCACTTGTTTCAGCGGGATTTTTTTTTATCATTTATAATTTAATCAATCAACCTGCTTACAGCCGCTGAAATAACGTCAATAGAATCATATATTTTCATTGTTTCAGGAACGCTGCTTGTAAAAATTCTGCCATACTGCTTTTCAACAATACGTCTATCCAGCACAACGATTGCCCCTTTATCATCACTTCTCCTCATAAGCCTGCCAAACCCCTGCCTGAATCTTATGACTGCCTCAGGAACAGAAAGTTCCATAAATGAACTTCCACCCTTCTTTTGAATAAGTTCTGATCTCGCTGCAAATACAGGATCACTTGGAACCCCAAAAGGTAGTTTTGTGATTATAACCTGGGACAAACTGTTCCCAGGGACATCAACTCCTTCCCAAAATGACTGAGTTGCAAACAAAACACTTGATTCATCTTCACGGAACACAGAAAGAAGACGAAACCGGTCATCATCTCCCTGCTTCAGAATGTTAAGTCCCGATAATCTGAGCATAGTTTTTGCAGTATCACAGGCATGTCGCAGGGAATCGTAAGATGTAAAAAGAACAAGAGTCTTTCCCCCTGACGCCCGAATGAGCTGAACAATTGCATTTTCTATATACCGCTGAAATTCAAGACCGCTTTCAGGAAAAGGAGCATCTTTTGTTACAGCAAAAAGAACGTTTTTTTTGTAAGGAAATGGAGACGGAAACTGTCCCTCACATAAACGTTCCTGTTCCACATAACCAGAACCTGTTCTTCGCTTCCAGAAATTAAAACTGTTCCCAATGCTTATTGTTGCTGAGGTGCAAACAACGCTATCCATAGGTTCAAAAACACCACTAACCATTGTTTGAGAAATATCAAGTGGTGTTGCATTCATCTGTAAAAGCCAGGTGCTTTCAGAATCTTTACCAGAACTGAATCTGGTTCTTTGGATCCAGAAGACCTTGTCAGGATGTTCATTCCAGCAAAGAAATTGATTAAATAGTTCATTATATGCTTCAAGCCTTCTTAAAACACCCTTTGTTTCATAAACAGCAGGAACATCAACACTATCATCAGGAATAGTATCAAAGAGAGTTCTGACCTGTCCTGCCAGTTCTGCAATATTCTTTTGAATAAGAGACAGATAATGAAATAAATTTATAAAAAGCGAATTATTGCTTTCGTTGATTCGAAGTGAATATTCATTTTGGAGTAAAGCAAGTCCGGAAGATTCAAGCTCCTGCAGGTTTGTTTTAACGGAATTTATAAGGGACAGGATTTCGTCAGACTGATCTTCTGCCATAGAAAGTGCAAGAATTGTATATAGTAAACCGGCTGATGAATTCTTTCGAACACGGTGAAGAAGGTTCAATTGTTTAATTATTCTCAATCGATTATATTGCCCGCTAAAAAACGAGGTAGCCGCTTCTTCTATGCCATGAGCTTCATCAAATATTATTCTTTTATAAGGAGGTAAAACGGCTGTATCATCATACCCTACACCTTCCATACGAGCTTCAATATCAGCAAAAAGTATATGATGATTAACAACAAGAAGATTTGCATCAGCTGCTTCTTTTCTAACTTTCATTACGAAACATTTTTCTCTGTGAGGACATTTCATTCCCATACAGGCATCTGCTTCAGAGTTTAATTTAGACCATACCGACTCAGAGGGCATGAAGGAAAGATCACTACGACTGCCGGTTTTACTATTTTGAGCCCATTCATAAATTTTATCAAAAACATCCTGATCTTCGCTAAAAAGATCCCTTTCCTTTCCTGTTTCTTCCAGCCTGCGAAGACAAACATAGTTTTGCCGCCCCTTTACAAGAACAGCTTTAATTTTCTTATCAAGGATTTTTTCAGCTCCTGGAATATCCTTTTCCATAATTTGCTGTTGAAGGTTAATAGTTCCGGTTGAAATTACAACCCTCTCCTTATTTTCCAAAGCCCACAACATAGATGGAATAAGATAGGAGTAGGATTTTCCGACTCCAGTGCCTGCTTCAAAAATACCAATCTTATTTTCGTTAAAACATGAAGTGATTTTTTTTACAAGCTCAATTTGAACAGGACGTTCTTCGTAACCTGCAACTTTACGAGCAAAAGGACCTTGCTTAGAAAGAAAGAAGGCAGAATCTTCAGGATTAATTTTTTTAATCACAACAGGAAGAATTGGTTCCATTACTACGTAAACATCAGAAACATCATTGTTAACAATGTAGAAGCCCTGAGCTCTTTCGGAACACTCCGATGCAACTCCAAGATCAGCTCCAGAAGGCTTTAAATTTCCTGAAGGATGATTATGAATAAGAACAGAATTTTTTCTTGCCTGAGTAAAGTTTACAGGAACCGAAAATTCATTGCCTCTGGCATCTGCAGAAACGGAAACAACAACACCTTTCTCATTGATTAGTCCTGTAAAAAAAACTTCGTTACCGCCAGCTTCTTCAATTGCGGCAATCATTTGCTTTATTACATTATCTGAAAATCTGTTGTTAATATTCAAATTTCCACCGCTCCTGTTCAAAGGCAAAAAAAAAGTCTTGCAACACTTTCGTATTACAAGACTTATCATCTCCTAGCAGAATTGAACTGCTGTTGTCGGGATGAAAACCCGATGTCCTAACCACTAGACGAAGGAGACATATTCAACACTGTTGTGCTGACATAAATTAATATAACAAAAACAGAATTTTTCGTCAATACCGAAAGTTATTATTTTTTGTTTTTTTATACTTTTTTTTTACATAGAAATGCCCATTTTTTTCAAAAGTTTTTCTTTTAGCAATTTCAAATCTTCATCTTTAAATCCCATAGCTTCTGCGGCAGATATATCTTCCATAGCCTTACTGTCTTCACCTATTTTTGAATAAGCAACAGCACGACGATATCTGGCATGAGACTGAAACTCGTTAATTTCGAGAGAATTACTAAAACACTTTACAGCATTTTCATGATCATTTTTTACGCTGTATACGATTCCCATATAATACATTGAACGGAAGCTGTTTGAATCATATTCTACGCTTAACTGAAAATCCTGAAGAGCTTTGTCGTAGTCATTTGATGCAAAGTAAGCCATTCCTCTATGCTTATGAACTACAGAGAGAACCGGTGCAGGAGGAACTGGTTTTGATTCAAGAATCTGAGTATAAATCTCTATGGCTTTATCAAGTTCACCATTATTATGGGCATGAATAGCTTCAAGAAGAAGATCATCAATTGTTCCTCGAAGGAATGGATTGATTCTTGAAATATTCTGCTTCTTAGCTTTTTCCTCCTGTGAAAATTCACTGGTGGTTTCATCAACCTTTTCATAAAAGGATTCCCGACGGGCAGCAGTCTCTGCCTGAAGTTTTTTCTGATAATCCCGGATTTCCTGGAAAATTGTATCGGCAAGACTTAAGCTGGCATTAATTGAAGCAAGCTTCCTGCGTAATGGCATATCAAAAGGAGTAAATTCTGTCTTATAAATTAGTTCATGTTCAACTTCAGCCCAGGCATCCTGAAGGATTGTACGTATTTGAATTTCACAAACAAGCTCTTCTGGAATCTGAATAGTTTTATCATCTGGTAAACAATCTTCTGGAATTGCCACAAGAACATGAATCGATTCATACCCGAACTCTCTAAAGTTTTGTCCACTTCCTTTATATTCAACTTCCTTTACATCAAAGCAATCTTTTACCTGTTGCTCTACATCACGAATATCCTCTATAAAGGCACAAATAATACGAATACCCATCATATCCGTAAGTTTTACAAGTTTTCCCCTGTAAGCAACTTCTTCAGCTTTTAAGCGCAAAACTTTTCTGTAATATGAATTAAAGGATTTTATACGAGATTTATAGGTCGGCATGGAAGCAAGGCGTATTTCTCTTTTTAATTTTGCTTCAACCTTCTGCATTATTTCATTAAGAACAGGTGTATATGATTCATAAACCTGTTTAATCTCATCTTTATGTGGTATTGAAACTGATATTTTACTCATAACTAAATTTTACCATTGAAAAAAGGAATTATCAAATTTTTGATATAAATGATTGTTTTATTATGTAAAAAAAATATTGAAACTAAAAATTATGAAAGAAAATTAAATCGGATTAAAACACAAACAGTGGTAGTTAATGTGCCCCCTTCGGAGCAACAAACTCAACCACATTTATATAGTGCTACAGCAGTGATTACGACAAGTTCAATCAGCTCAGTAACATAATTAACGAACATAACCTGCAAAAAAAAAGCCACTCTTTCGAGTGGCTTTCCAGAAGTTTCCAGATTATTCAGGAAACTTATTTAGCGTCAGCTGCCTGACCGCCGTTAGACTGTGCATTAGAAGTTGAATTTTCATCAAGTGATGATGAGAATGTTTCTTCTGTAGCCATCTTAGCCTTTTCAAGGTAGCGGTTAACCTGCTTATTGCCAAAGCGGCTCATTTCGAGGTTCTGGCGTGCAGATTCTTTCTTAGTTACGATACCCCAAAGATCTTCATCAGCGATATCACGTTCTGAAGTAAGTTCAGCTTTGTCGTAGATGATTTTTACATCTTTGAAATAACCGATGAAGTCATCACCAACATGTGCTGCATCACGTGTAACCTGGAAACCAGCGAACTTAACAAATGGAAGTCCACGTGGGTAGATTGGATACACACGAATTTCGCGAGTGCGTACTTCTGTAATGTAATCTGGGTTATTCCATGTAAGTGTCTTCCAACCGTCAAATCCGAGATATCCCATGAAGTAGCGGCGTTCAACACCATCAGTATCCTTAAGAAGAACATAAAGACCGTGTGGGAAGTTCATACCCATTGTTGTAACTGCGATTGATTTGATTGTTCCAACATTCTTTACGAGACCGTATGCTGGAGCATCTTCACTGTCAGCTTCGAAGAGTGTACGGCCAGAAGCCTTTTCTTCGTCTGTCTGTGGCTGACGGTTACCATTTGCATCAGCTGTAGAAAGTGGTTCATAAGCTGGGATTTCAAATGGTGGAACGATTTTTGCGTTTGAGTTATAAGCGCCTGCAGGGAATACTACACGTACACCCATAACACTCTTACCAGCAAATGGTACTTTTGCGCTTTCGCGAACTGGTGCTGGTCTAACTGTAGACTGAGCCAGTGCTGAAACTGTCTGTGCTGAGCTGTTAAGTTTTACTTCCCAGTCGCCAAGATAGAGAGAAGTTTTCATAAGATCTTTCTGATCCTGGTCGAAACTAGCACCTGCAGCAACACCGTAATCCATAATTGTGCGGCTGTTTTCAGGGATTTCAACATCGCTGTCCTGTGCTTTGATAGAAATATCAGCATCAAGAGTTGTGAAATCGATAAGTGTTGATTCTTTTGCAAATACTGATGCACCAAAGAGCACCATTACTGCAGCAGATAAAACTAAAGTTTTCTTCATTCGAAGCTCCTTTTATTCGATTGATGTAGCCTTGTATATTAAATAATTATCTTATAACAAATACTTTTTGTCAACGATATTTATATGTAATTACAGGCCAAATCATCTATTACCAGATACAAAATTACCTTCAATAAAAAGTTCAACCTCTTTAATTTCAGGAAAATTGTGTCTAATATTTTTAACAAAATTCAAATACCGTTCATTCATTACGGTTGTTTTTTTGGGATTATCAGCTGATTCAATTCGTTCAATATCGCTGTCTGTAATATTATATAAAGCATCCTTTGAAAGATTTATCATTACTTTTTTATCCTGCTTTATGCAGAAAAGTACTTTTGTACCAGTGGGAAAAACAGGAACTCCTCGCTGAACTGATGGCCCAAGTATCAATTCATCAACGTAAACCTGAAGCGAATTACGTCCCTTTTGAGATATAATTCGTCTGACCTCTACTACAGTTTCTTTTGTTCCTGCAACATCGAATTCAAAATAATATCTTTTACCGCTGAAACTAAAAAGAAATGAGATAAAAGAGATAATAAAAAGCAATATAAGCAGACCCGAATAAAGAATTCTACGGTCTTTTTTTACGCAATCAAGAAGTTTCATTATTTAGTACCTGTAAAGCCTCTGGACCTTTCAAAATGTGTAACAAAAGCAGAAAGGCCATTATATATTCCCAAAGAAAGTTTTTGCAAGTAAGACTCATCATTAAGAAGTTGTGCTTCCTTTAGATTTGACAAAAATCCGAGTTCAACAAGAACAGCAGGCATATTGGAATTTTTTACCACAAACCATTCTTCGGCCTTAATTCCTCTTGGAGCTGACTGAGTTCCCACCTGTGCCTGCATACCGTCCATAATAAATTTTGCAATAAGAATACTTTCTGTTGTGTATTCTTCTTCCATCATTGAATTCATAACAGTATACAAATCTTTATCTGCCACTATTTTTTTATCAAGAACATTTCTTCTGTAACCTGGAGAAAGATACCATACTTCATAACCAGAAGCTTTTTTATCCAGTGAAGAATTTACGTGAACAGAAATATAAAGAACAGCTTCCTTATCATTCAGTTTAATTGCATTGGCAACTTCAGTGCGCTGAGCAAGTGAAAGAAAAACATCTGTAGATCTTGTCATCTGTATGTTTTTATCCGGATATGCCGACCGGAGTCTTGAATAAAGCATTTTTCCAACGGCCAGATTTACATCTTTTTCCTTTATTGTAAATTTTTTGCCGTTAACAGTATGGGTTTCCATAGCTCCAGGATCTTTTCCACCATGACCTGGATCAATAAGAATTGCACCAATCTTAAATCCGTTCTGGGAATTTTCTTCCTTAAAGAGATTTTCAGCTTCAGAAATGAAATTCTGTGTAACAGTAATAACACCGTCATTTAATTCTGGGGCATCAGTAATTACAAGCTTTGAATAGTCCTCAAGGATAAATCCATCACCTGCCTTAAATGAAATTTGATGACCATTTTTTTCAAGAATACCTGCTCCAGAAAGAGTATCCCAGTACAAGGTTATGCCGGATTTAGAGGCTTTTTCCACAAGATTAACTGCAGATGTTTCCTTTGCAGCCTGTGCCCCAATTGAAGACAAAAAGAGAAAAAATACTAAAAGAACAAAAACGATTTTTTTCATTTTTCAAATTATAGCAAAATAATATGGCACTTTCCACCGAAAGAAATTTTCTTTAATAAACTGTTACTTACCAGCTGTATAAAGCATTCCCTGAATTGACCCCCTCATACATGCCTTCCAGAAAGCTTTTCCGTCCAGTTCCTTATGTTCTGGCATAAAATAATCAAACCGATTGATTACATCCTGTAGTGAACAATGATTCCAGTCTCTTGCTTTACAAAGCTGATCATTAAATTCTTCAGGAATAAAGTTAATAACCTTAGAATCAGCGGGAATCATCCCTACTTTTGTAAAATCTACAGGAAAATCAAATGCTGACGGAGGAAAGTTTTCTTCATCTGCAGCAAAATATCCCTGCAGGAATTTTTCTGTTTCTTCGTTATTATTTTCAAGAAAAATTGTTATTTCACTAACAGCTTTTTCTGCTGCTGAAACAGCCTTTACGTAATTTGGTGCAAGTGTAATTATATTTCCGCACTTTTCCACATTATTGCGGGGAAAATTTACCGGGTCACCTTCTTTGCTTCTTGGTAAAACATCTGTAACGAACTGAACGTTTTCGGCTTCGTTAATACCTGCTATCTTTTTGATTTTTCCAGGAATAGAAATCCATGCCCTTTCTGCACTGACTTTCTGGGATTTTATTTCAAACAATTTAAAAGACTGCGGATAATCCTTAACAGATTCATGAGGCTGCCAGTCAACAGGTTCTCTGTTCCGTAAAATATAATCAGGCTCCATTCCGCAGGCAATCTTAAGGGCCTCCTGTGTAAGGAAACAATTTGAGGAATAAGGAAATGTCCAGCCACTCATATATCCACCAGAAAGTCTTGCGGCAATCTCTCCAATCATAGGGCCATTTTTTGTATACTTTATATCTGCCTTAGCCACACCCTCTGTGAGCCCCAGTGCTTTAATTCCAAGTGCAAAAGTTGCTATCAGCTGATTTTTTATAGTGTCATTGAATTGGGAAGGCATTGTATGTCCGGTTTCTATAAAATATGGCGGATAATAAATATGCCTGTCAGCAAAACCTGTAATTGTTAAAGTGCCTTTGTATACAATTGAATCGATACTGAATTCCGGACCGTCCATAAAATCTTCAAAAATTGCCTTTGAAGTACGACTGTATTTAATTGCGTTTAAAAGCGCTTCTTCAAGTTCATCTTTTTCTCTGACAATTCTGCAGCCCCTTCCACCCATATTATCAACAGGTTTAAGTACCTTAGGAAATTTAATCTGATCAATAACTGTTTTATCGGAAATTTTAGAAAGCCAGTTTGAATCAACTTCTTCAAACTGGGGACTTGGAACTTTTTCTTTTAAAAAACAGCTTCTCATTCGCACTTTATTTGACGCATTAAGGCAGCTTTCATATTTATGTCCAGGTAACCCAAGGTTCTCAGCTACGTAGGCTACATTTGCCGAAAAATCAGTTCCTGCGGTAAAAACTCCGGCTAATTCTGACTCAGGTCCCTTTCCTTTTAATTCTCTGGCAAAGTCGAGAAGTCGTTCCTTATCCTTTAAGTCTATATTTTCGAACCTGTCGGCCAGTGAAGCACATATTGCCGCTGGATTTCCATCAACTACGACCGTTTTAAATCCAAGTTCCTTAGCGGCTCTTATGGCAGGCTCCTGCATAAGACCTGCACCAAGTATCAATACTGCTTTATTATTCATTTTCCCACCCTTTAAAATTTAATTGTCTTTTTCCTTGCGGCAGTACACTTCAAAAGTATCGCCAAGTTCAAAGAATCTGCTGGCTGCAGCGTAAAGGGCAAACTTCAGGCTTTTTGGAGAAGTTTTATTCCTTTTAATATTTGGAAATCTTTCGGGGTGATGACCGGTAGAAACTATTTTTTCTACTTTAAATCCGTAACGCTTAAGAATAGAACTGCATCTGGCTGGTTCCCATATAGAGTAATGGTCTGCAGGACTATTCTGGAAAAAGCTTTGTGTATTGAATCTTCCGGAAACGCCGCTGGCAGATGGTGTTGAAAAGGCGAATATACCACCTGCTTTAAGATTCTTTGAAACAGCTTTTAGAACACTATCAAGATCCTGAAAATGTTCTATAACATACCACATTGTAATAGCATCAAATTCCTTCATTCCAAACTCAGTAACCGGATCAAAAGCCGGAAATTTTGCACAGCTGGCAGGAAAATGAAGTTTTTCCTGCACATAGGCTACGGCTTCTTTAGATACATCGGTACCGAATACCTGCCATCCGGCATCACTGGCAGCATCCATAAATGGACCAAAAGCACATCCAACGTCCAGGACAGATGGTGTAATAAGGTTATGAGAATTCCTAAAGATATAGTCGATTATGGAAGATCTTCTGATTCCCTGCGCTTTAATTGAATTAAAATCATCAAGATAAGTTCTTCCATATTGTTTTTTATAACTTTCAAAGAAATACTTTTCGTCATAGGTAGTTTCTTCTTCCTGAATTGTATATGACATATAAAGCATTCCGCAGTCTGAACAGCGACGGAAAGTTCTCTGAGGTGTCCTTGAAACAATCACATCCTGATAAACCTTATGACTGTCTCCGCAGACAGGACAGTTAAGTCTTGCACCTCGGGCAAGTTTTCTTACAAAGCTTCCCAAATCATGACCTGGTGCACTCTTTCCAGAAAAAGGACTGTCAGGATAAAGTGCTTTTACATTATAAAGGGACTCCTGAGCAGTCGAAGTGGAAATTCTGTCAGCCGGTATACACTTAAATCCATATTTTAGAGCCAGATTAACATGGAGATCAGTTGTTCCAAGAAGAACAGTACCACAGCCTGCAGCAACAGCCTCAAAAGCTGTAAAACCGTAATGTGTTACTACCACATCATATTTATAAAGCTGTTCTCTAAGATTATGAACTGGCTGAATAAAATTAACAGGATATTTTAAAACAATACCATCCTGACTGTTTTTTCCATTTATTCTTTCTGAGGCAGACTGAGGATTCTGAACTATAGCCGTTACTTTGTATCCAAGACGGGAATAAGCAAGGCTTGCCGGTACTACCAGATCTGCAGGATCTTCCCCGCCCACAGTAACAAGAATTTCTTTTATTTCATTTCGCTCTGTAATTGATGATTCCCTTCTATTTTTAGGAAGAGTTACAAAGGATGGATCAGAAGAATTGGCTGGACGCTGTAATCCATAAGAAGGAATGATATCTAGAAGGTAGTCACATACATCTGTATTTAATGAGCCTTCATCAATAGCTACAACAGGTGCAATAGATGCAAGTTTTATTGAAAAATCCCTTTCAAGAACAAAAGCGTCTACAAGAACAAGAGAATAATAACCACTTTCCGGCAGCACTTTAACAATCTGAAAATCAGAAAAACCATTTTTCTTTGCTTCAGATAGCAGTTCATCTATTTCTTCAAGTCCGGCATCTTCTGGAATATAAACATCAGCACCGTCAGAAACAGCAACAGAAAGACATCTGCGTAAATGACCTGTTCCCTTACCTTTTTTAACGCATGGAACACAGAGTATAGGATGTTTTATTTTTTCATCATTCAGCACATCAATAATCTGATTACTTGTATAAGGTCCCTGATTTCCAAGAATCTGCACCATACGGCATGCCTGTCTGTAATCAGCCGCTGTATCAATAGTAGTTCTTAATGAAGGATGATTCCATTGGGTAGGAGCAGGAAGCATAAGACTTGTAAAATTTTCAGGATGATTATAGAGAGCCGGACCTACATGTTCATGATCATAAGGCAAATCAGTTAAATCTTTTGCTTTTAAGAGTGATTTTCCATTAAAAATTTCAATTCCGCTGCCATGAGGAAGGCCTGTATATGTAATATAATCACATTGCTCTGTTTGACTTCGTCTATTCCACTGTTCAACAAGAGATTCAGCTGCTTCATAAAAAAGAAAAGGATTATCTGCTGTAGCACGAATAACAGTATCAGCGGATGTACTTTGGATTAGAAGACAGAAACGCTCAAGAACATCATTGAGAGGCCCCTGGAAAATTTCAAAGTCATTCCTTTCTGCAACAGGTTTTAACTGCTGGAAGCTATCTTTATCAGTAGCTACAAAATACCTGTCGGCAGGAACTTTCTTCATTGCTGTCAAAGTCCAGTCTAGAACAGTTTTATTTCCAAGTGAGAGGAGAGCTTTTCCAGGAAGTCTTGTAGAAGAAATACGGCATTGAACTACCAGTATTGTCATTATAATTTACCCCAGTTTTCTACCAGATATTTGGCATCAATTTTAAATCTGAACTTGTTTACTTCAACCCATCGGCGGGCGTCTTTAAACTGTCTGATAGATTCCATCAGGCCACATCCAGACCTAAAAAGATACACGAAAACTGAAGATTTTGGAATAACTCCGTGATCTTCATCAAAATGAGGAAGGAGATTTTTTAAGTAAAAGCGGCTGTATGAGAGGTCTGCTGAAATATCTTCCACAGGAATTTCATCAGTATAGGTAAAGTGGAGAAGCGTTGTAACCTGACTTTTTTCGCCCCAGAGCCATGACCTGAAAAAAAGATCAGCATTCTGCCAGTGAGGATTTGTAATTGTATAATCAAATCCACCGAGCTGAATAAATTTTCTTCTATTGTAAATTCCAATACTGTCCACACAGAATAATGTAGATGTTCCTTCATTTACTGCTGACGATTTTTCAACCTTAAAAACGGACCCCTGAACAGAAGGTGCTGAAATTATGTTAAATGATGGAATTGAAGTACAAATCAATCTTGGAACAACACAGAAAATATTCATTTCATTTACTTTTTCAAGAATTCTCTGAGAAAGAAAGTTCGGTTCAATTTTTAATGTATCCCTGATGACAAGTACATAATCTGCAGAAACTTCACTCATTCCAATGTTAATAAGTTCGCCGTCTGTAACTTTTTCCAGAGGAATTATGAATTTTACAAAGGGATATTTATGAACGAGGTCTTCGATGATGTAATTTTCAGGATTATTCTCTATAGAAATAATCTGTTCAAACCCCGTCTGCACAAGGCTTTCGAGAACTGGTACACGGAACTGACATCCCTTTTTATTCAGAAGGATAACAGCCAGCTTAAGTTTTGCAAAAGGATTCTGTTCCTTACCACCCAGAACCGCCCGGTTTATCTGTCGTTCGTTAAAAATTAAAGGTATAGAATTCATCGCATTTCCTGCACTTTTCGCAGTAATTTTCGTTGATATGTTTTTCAACTTCAGGGGTAATTTTTTCCCAGACCGCCATTAATCCTTCTTCAAAAACATTTCCTGCAATTTCATCAAATCTTGTGCGGCACAGAGGAACATTACCGTCAGCAAAAATTACCATGTCACGGCGCAGGTGCCAGCAGGGATTTCTTTTTAACGGCGACAAATCGGCTGGTTTTTCATCGCTTAAAAGTCCTGCCATGCTGTCATATTTCATAATCACAAGCTGTCCTTTAGAAGGGCTTTCTTTATCATTCCAGAATCTAAAGAAGTCTTCCAGCTGAGATTCATTGGCATTCATTCTTGTAAACTGAGGATATACATGGTTTTGAAAATATTTTTCAAGGACAGTAACAGATTCACAGGCCTTTGAAAAATTATCTCCGGAGATCCCATTAATTTTTTCATACATAACCGGATCTGCAGCATCAATCTGAATGGCCCAGTCTACATTTCCAGCAGAAGCTTCCGAAATTTTTGATGCGATTTTTTCTGTAATACAAAGTCCATCTGTTTCAATAAAAAGTGAAAGTCCCTTATGAGAAATAACTTCAAGTGCAAAATCTACAAACTGACTATGCAACAAAGGTTCACCAAAGCAGCTTAACCCGATTACAGCATTTTCTGAAAATTCCGCAATCTCCTTCACCAGCCCCTTAAATGAATTAAAATCCATGTCCTTAAGATTTTTCAGCTTTTCAATATTTTCCACAGGGCTGTACAGTGCTCTTGTATTATATTTAGATGAAATCTGAAAATTGTAGAAATGAGGAATTGTCTTCTGAATAGAACAAAGACTTTCAGCCAGATCAGACACCTTATAAATGTCGTGACAATTTTCCTGCTTTAAGCTGAGACCTGTTTTTTCTGCAGCTTCGTAAAGACTTTTACAGGATTCAAGTCCGGCTTTTGTAGTACACTCAAATTCAAAACGAAGCATTCTGTAATCTTTTTCTGCAATTACTGTTTCAATTTCAAATGAATTGATATCTCCACTCATTATTGCAAAAAGGCAGTCTCGTGAAGCTGGTTTTTCCCCGGCAGTTTTTTGTGTAGTTCCAGCCAGTTCTGAAATAATTGCAGCAGCTCCCCTGTCCAAAGCTTCAGGTGCAAAACCATAGTTCCAGCCATCTGCAAAAGTATATTCGGCTCTGTAGGTTTCGTGATCATAAATAATTCGTGAAGTTAGATCAGTGGAAATAAATGGACAGTCTGCAAAAGAAAAAAGAGCGTAATCTGCACCTGCTTCTGAAGCAGCATCCGCAATAGAAGAAACCACCATCTGATTAGTCCAGGCTTCTTTTTTTACAATTTTTACATTATTAAATGATGATGATAAATTTTCTATTCTGCTGCTGAGATCGGGACTTGTAAGAATATAAATTCCCTGGGATTTTTCCACTGAGGAAGCCCATTTTAATGTCTTTTCAAGAGCACACTGTCCGTCAAAAACTTTTTCAAAGCTATGGCCTTCAGAAAGACCTGCAAATAATACAACTATATTTTTCATTACTTAATTATCGGTATTTGAATTGAACAAGATAAAATGATTTTATAAAATCATTTTATCTTATGACACCACAATTATTTCCTCCTGACACAGTTTTCTCCGTTACAAATATCACTTCGGTCATCAGAGACTTATTGGAAGGAACTTTTTCAAATATTACTCTGGAAGGTGAAATTTCAAATTACCGGCCTAACACTTCAGGACACTTATACTTTACCTTAAAAGATGAAGGTGCGCAAATAAGTGCAGTTATGTTCAGGGGAAAGGCTGCTTACCTTCAGTTTATACCTCAGGACGGAATGAAAGTCCGTTGCACCGGTTCAATTTCTGTTTATGCGGCAAGAGGAAATTATCAGATTCAGATTAATAAAATGGAAATTGCAGGACAGGGAAATATCCTGCAGATTCTTGAAGAAAGAAAGAAAAAACTTGCCTCTGAAGGTCTTTTTGATCCGTCCAGAAAACAGCCTGTACCAAGATTTCCCAAAACTATAGGTGTTGTTACAAGTCCCACAGGTGCTGCCCTGCGGGATATTCTCCAGATTACACGTAGACGTAATTCTGCAGTAAATGTCATAGTATTTCCGGCTCTTGTACAGGGTGAAGGTGCAGCTTTTACTATTGCAAAGCAGATTCAGACAGCCAATGACTTTAATCTCTGCGATACACTGATCGTTGGTCGCGGAGGCGGTTCTCTTGAAGATCTTTTACCGTTTAGTGAAGAAATCGTTGTAAGGGCAATTGCTGCAAGCCACATTCCCGTAATAAGTGCTGTTGGTCACGAAATTGACTGGGCTTTAAGCGATTATGCAGCTGATTTCCGGGCACCTACTCCATCTGCAGCGGCAGAAATTGCTGTTCCCCAAATTTCAGACATTAAGAATGGGCTTATAAATTACCAGAATGAACTGATTAGCGTTATTTCAAGCCGTGTAGAAAGGATGAAGCTCATGGTAAAATCATTTAATCCAGATACAATGGAAATGAGATTCAGGACAATCGAACAGCCGTTTTTAACAAGACTGGACAATGCACGACAGACCCTTGAAGAAAGCATGTCAGACAGAATCAAAGATTTACGCCAGTATCTTAAAGAAAGCAATCAGATACTGGAAGGTGCAAGCCCAAGAACAATTCTTGCCAGAGGTTATTCAATGGTAAAAGATAAAGACGGAAACATCATCCGTTCAGGAACTCAGGTTCAGAATGGAGATCAAATAAAAATTTATCCTGCAGAAGGTGTAATTTCTGCAACAGTTAATTAATTAAGGAAACCACCAATGACATTCGAAGAAAATCTTAAAAAACTTGAAGCCATTACAAACGATATTAAAAGAACTGACATCTCTCTGGAAGACGCTTTAAGAGACTTTGAAGAAGGTATTAAACTTGCCAAGACTCTGGAAAAGGATCTGGACAAAATTGAAGGAAAAATACAGATTCTTATGAATACGCCTCTAACTGCAGAAAAAAGCCCAAGCGGTCAGCCGGAAATGCCTGTCCTTGATTTATTTTCTGCCGCTGATGCAGAAACTGGTACATCAGGGGCACCTTCTATGGGTTTAAGACAGTAAAAATGTCCGATTTTAATAATTCAAAAAATACTAAAGCACTTCACAGAAAGCCTGTCCGCACATTAAGTCCGGAAGTAGCAAGAAAAATTGCCGCAGGAGAAGTAATAGACAGACCCAATGCCATAGTCAGAGAACTTATGGACAATGCTGTCGATTCAGGTGCTGACACTATAACAGTTGAAATTTCCCAGGGGGGAATTGAAAAAATCCGAATAACCGACAATGGCTGCGGGATGTCAAAAGAAGACCTGTTAGCCAGTGCCCGTCCCCATGCCACAAGTAAGATTACTGAAGCTTCAGACCTTATGAATCTTTCAACACTGGGATTTCGTGGCGAAGCCCTTGCCTCTATTGCCGCCGTATCAAGACTAACAGTATCCAGCGGCACATGGAAAATGAGTGCATCAATTACAGAGGACCACGTTATTGAAGAAATTTCTTCTGTTCAAAATGGGAAAGGCACAATCGTTCAAAGTGAAGGTCTGTTTGAAAACTACCCTGCCCGAAGACTTTTTTTAAAACGTCCTGCATCTGAAAACCTTATGTGCAGGGAAACATTTGTAGAAAAATCACTTCCTCGCCCCGACATTTCATTTCGCCTCACAATAGATAATCAGTTGAGGCTTGATTTACCCTCAGGTGTAAGTCTCTCAGAACGATTTGTATCAGCCCTGGAATTAAAAGAAAATCCATCTTTTTTTTCTGAATTAAAGGCAGAAACCCCAGACTACAGCTTCAGTCTTGTTATTGGAGATCCCTCTGTATACAGAACTGACAGAAAAAATATCTACATTTTCGTAAATGGAAGGCGGGTTTCAGAATACTCAATGATGCAGGCCATTGAATACGGCTGTCAGGGATTTTTTCCAAACGGAACACATCCTGTAGCAGCACTTTTTGTTCAAATGAACCCGGCCCTTGTAGACTTCAACATTCATCCTGCAAAAAAAGAAGTCCGCTTCAAAGACAGTTCAGGACTTCACCACAGTGTAAGCTCAACTGTAAAGGATTTTTTCAGGGCCTACGGAATAAAAAATGCTCAGGAATATGAAGATAAGGATAACGAAGAACAGAATAATATACCGTCATTTGATTTTGACTTTTCACATCCATCAGCACCTGCATCAGTCATAAAAGAAGATTTCTCAAGGAAGCCTACTCAAAATGGTAGCGTAAATCCATCGACATCGTACGTTTCACAAAGATATTCTTCCTCAGGCTCTGGTAATAATGCTGGTTCAGATTTAAGGTCAAAATTCTTTGCCTATGAATCTTCACCTTCCAAAAAATCTGTCATGCCGGAAATGGTTTTTAATCCGGATAAAAAAGAATCAGAAGATTTATCATCTCTCGTTTCTGAAGCAATCCAGGACCAGACATCATCTGACCGGGAAAACATAATCACAGCCCCGGAATCATCTGCATCGGTCAATACAGGTTTTTGTTTTATTGGAGTTACTCTCGACTGTTTTTTAATCGCCCAGAAGAACGAAACAATTTATTTTATTGACCAGCATGCCGCCCATGAGAGAATTCTTTTCAATAAGATTCTTGCCTCTGGTGGAGAAAAGCAGTCACTTCTTATTCCATACGAAATTAAGACTGAGACAAAGGATGAGGAAGATTATCTTGAAAAGGCATTACCTCTGTTAAATTCCGCAGGATTTGAAGGAAAAGCTTGTGGAGAAGGATTATTCCAGTTTTATTCAGTTCCAGTAAGATGGAAAGGAAACCAGGAAGATCTCCGTGAAGCACTTCTTGATAAAATGGTAAAGCCAGAAGAAATCATTTATTCTGTGGCAGCAATGACCGCCTGCAAAGCCGCTGTAAAAGACGGATGTATTCTGGACCGCAATGCAGCAGAGGCCCTTGCAAGAGAAGCACTGACACTTTCAGACCCTCACTGCCCTCATGGACGACCTGTATGGACCACCCTTACAAAAGAACAGCTTTTTGCCAGAGTCAGAAGAACAAGATAAAACTATTTTTTTAGCTTGAATTCTACACGCCGATTGTATTCCTTATTTTTAGTTTTACCTTCGCCGTATTTTGATTCCATTCTTGCCCCGGAAACACCAAGTTCTCTAAGTTTATCTTCTACAGATTTTGCCCTCTTTAATGCCAGCTGCTCTTCTTCATTTGTCCATAATTCTCCATCCGGATTGACATAGCCTGTAATTGTTACGCTGTAATCTTCATATTTTTCATCGATGAGAATATCATAAACTTTCTGGATTGTTTCCGAATTCTGTTTTGTATTAACAAGTTCCCAGCTGTTGATTTTAAAGGACAAAGTCGGAATTGCAATATTAACGGTTCCGTCACTGTTTTCACTAACTTCAACTTTTTTGGCTACAACAGGATCAGGCTTTGATTTTGTAACTTCTACCTTTCCATTGTCCTGAGCTGATACTCCAAAGGTATCAGTAACTGTCATCTTGTAACTGAGGTTATCACCTTTTGCCACTACAGCACCTGTTGATGTTTTTCCATCCCATTCAAAATCACCAGGTACCCCATTACCTTCTTTAGAATAAATTGTCTTATTGTTCTTTTTAACTTCAAATTTCCATCCTTCAACACTGGCTGAAGAATCCACGTTTACCTTAAATTTCATCGTATCATCTACATTGTCCCCGTCCGGAGAAAAGTTTTCGTTTTCAGAACTTAATGTTACCTGCGGCACAGAGCTGAAACAATTAAATCCATTTCCCTCAGTACTAACAGATCCACCAGACTTATATTTGACAGTAAGCCTTGATGTATATCGTCCATCCCCCAGAGCACCTGAGTCCAAACGACCATCCCATGTAAGTTGTTTTGGAAGTTTTTTTCCTTTAATATTTTTTACAGTATTTCCAAACTCATCAAGAATTTCCAGATTATAAGAAACAACCTTATCTGTTTCAGATGCTGATACATCAAAAACCTGTCTTTTTGAGGACGGATTAGGACTGTTTGGAGAAAATCCGTAAGTCTTTGCATAAACTGACACTGTACCGGCAGGAAGACTTAACAGTGCGTCAGGAAGTTCTTCTTCCCCAATTATTTCAACACCTTCTGCAACTTCAACCTTAGCTGATTCAGGAATTACAAAGGCTTCTACCTTATCCTGATTCATAGCAGGTGCACTAGCAACTTCTTCAGATACCACTTCAGAAGTAATTTCTTCTTTTTCTACTATTTTTTCCTGAGGAATAACGTCTTCTTCAACTTTTTTGTATTCTGGAATTTCTTCCTTAACACTTTCCACAGGCTCAGGCATTCCAGGAATAGCAGGTGCTTTTGCAATTTCAAAAACCACAAGCTCCTCAGAACTGTCTTCCAATACAATTTTTTCTTCCGGAAGCTGATAATCTACTTTTTCCCGATCATCAGTTTCTACAATCATCTCATCATTCTTAACATTTGAAAAATCAAGGTCTATAAGTTCCGGCTTTTCTTTTGCCCGTCGAATTATTTCCTCATCAAGCAGCATAATAAGTCTTTCTATTTCAGGCCGCTGTACTGAATCAGGTTCTATTTCCAGATATTTTGTATAATTTGTTTTAGCATCCTGCAGATGATCCTGCTTCAACTGAGCATTAGCCCTGTTAAGATAAGCTGGACCAAAATTTTCATCTTCTTTGATTGCAATGGCATAACTTGCTTCCGCCCTGGCATAATTTGTCAAAGCATAAGCCGAGTTACCTGCATTGTATGCCAGAATTTTGTGGTCTGTATCAGGTTTGGTCAGACCCTTTGTGCAGCAGGCATAAGATCTTGTAAAATCTCCTGTCTGATAATATGCCACTCCAAGATGAATCCATATTGATGGATTGATATTCTGTACATCCAGACATTTTTCAAAATAAGTTATTGCTTCTGCAGGTTTATTAAGGCCAAACAGTTCTTCACCTTTTTCAAAATCTTCGTTATACACCCATACAGGTTCTTCTTTCTCAACTTTTTTTACAGTTTCAGCACTTTTCTTTGCAGATGATTTTTTTATAAGGGCTTTTTTTGCCTGTGCATTAAGAGATGTCAGGGTAAAACATACCGTAAGTAGAATATATAATGATTTTTTCATGATTGTATTATCGACAGATAGGGTCCCAAGTTTGACATATTCATACCAAAAGTTTATTCTTAAAATAAGATATATTGAGGGGTACAAAAACCTATGGATAATCCAGTTCAGATTCTTGTAATTGCAGTATTAGGCGCCGGTGTTCTCTGTCTTGCAGGAGCCGTTATCAAATCCCTGATGCAGCCTAAAAAACTTGATTCCATCACAAAGCTTATCAAACAGGGAAAGTATTCAAGTGCACAGAAGGTTGCCAAAGCTGTTATTGCAAAAAATCCAAGAGACTTTATTGCACACTATCAGCTGGGACGGGCTTACCTTGCAGACAAAAAAAATGAACTTGCCCTTATGGAATATAAACTCGTAAGTCAGAATGCCATTTTTGACAACCAGATTCCAGAAGTAGAATTCCGCAAGCAGTTGTCTCAGCTTTACCTTAAATTCAATCAAAACAATGATGCTCTAAAAGAATTTCTTCTCCTTACAAAACTCGAACCTACAAATGCAGAAAACTATTATAACTGCGGAAAGATTTACGAAAGCACAAATCATGCTGAACAGGCCCTTGGCTTTTACCAGAAAGCCATCCAGTTCAACAGAAGACATATCAAAGCTCACGCTGCCATGGGACTTCTTCTGTTCCGTTCAAAGCAGTATGCAGAAGCTAAAAAAGAAATTGATCTGGCCATCAGCTTAAGTCCAGAAACTTATTCCTCATATTACTACCTGGGAAAAATCTTAAAAGAAAATAAAGACTATCCTGGTGCGGTAAGCGCTTTTGAAAAAGCCCTGAGAGATACAGAATTCCGCCAGAGAGCGCTGCTGGAACGGGGATCTTGCTATATGATGGCTAATTCCATTGATAATGCTCTTGTTGAATTTGACCGTGCAATAAAAGCTTCAAAAGATGAAAATGCACAGGAAACTCTTTATGCAAGATACTTCCTCGCTGCCTGCTATGAAAAAAACAGGGACATCGACAAAGCTATTGAACAGTGGCAGATTATTTACCAGCATAACCATTCATTCCGAGATGTATCAGCAAAACTTTCGGAATACAGAGACCTGCAGTCTAACGATTCACTTAAAGAATTCCTTACATGTTCTCAGGAAGAATTCATTGAAATCTGTAAAAAAGTAGCCCTTAAAGGGTTCTCAATGACTGCCCAGAAAATCGAATCAAAAAAATGGGGATGCATCATGTCCTGCATTGAACAGAAAAATGATGACTGGATGAACGTAAGAAAACAGCTTTTTCTTGTAGTTTTCAGCCGCGATACAGAAGCTATTGAAGATTCGGCCATAAGAAAGTTTCTTGAACAGAGCAAGGCTGCTAACTGTACAAAGGCAATTGTATGTGCTTCTGCCGGATTTACAAGTTCAGCCTCAGGATTTGCAGAAAACCGCCCTATTGAACTGGTTGGAAAAGAAAAACTTGAAAAAATTCTTGCAAAGGCAGGAATTTAATTTAAGCATTATTAATCACTAAAAATATGAAAATACTCTGCGTTTCCGACCAGATTGACCCTTTGGTTTACAGTCACATGGCAAAGGAACGGTTTTGTGACGTTGATGCAATCCTTTGTGCAGGTGACTTACCTTCTGATTACATAGATTTTATTGTCTCAACCTTAAACAAACCAGCTTTTTTTATCTTTGGAAATCACAACCTCACTGAATACGCATACTATCATAAAGCAAAAAAACATAAGCAGGGTGCTCATCCAACTCTTCAGCAAGAAATTTCTCCATACGATCTTAAGGGAAGCTTTGGTGCTACATACGCAGGATTTAAGAATCTAAGAGATTCTCACGTCATGATAGAAGACATTTCCTCAGGTAAAAGGCGGCCGCTTCTTATTTCTGGAGTTTCTGGCTCAAAAAGATATAACAACGGCCTAAACCAGTACACAGATTTTCAGATGAAAATGAACCTTATTAAACTTATTCCAGGACTTATCTACAATAAGCTCAGGTGGGGTACATACATGGATATTTTTCTTACACATGCCTCACCACGACATATACATGACAAAGAAGATCCATGCCATCAGGGTTTTGAATGCTTTAACTGGTTCATAAGAAAATTTTATCCTTCTTACCTTATACACGGACACATTCACCTTTATGATGCAAATACTCAAAGAATTACAACCGTACCTGCCGGCAGCAACCACAAAACCATAGTAATAAACGCATACAGTCATTTTATTTTAAATCTTTATGAACCAATAACTGATGGTACAGGAGACACAAATGCATAATACACTTCTGTCCTCAGAAACTAACGAAGATTTCGCAAAAGCAAGAAATAAAGCCCTTTTTAATGAAATTCAGCACTTCCTGAACCCAGATGAAACTACGCTTATTTCATTTTCCGACATAAAAAAACTTCTAAAACCCGAAAACGAAACATATCTGGGGATGAAAACTGTTCCTGTAAATCTCATAGCAGGCAGTGAATCCCGTTATGAAGATTTTGACAACAGATTTTTTCCCAAAAAAATGCATCTTAAAACAAGATGGGAGCACATTGATATGGCTCACATTCAGGACATCAATCTTCCTCCTATTTCCCTTTATGAATTGGGGGGACTTTATTTTGTCAGGGATGGTAACCACAGGGTTTCAGTTGCAAAAGCTAAAAAAGTTGAATTTATTGACGCAGAAGTAGTAAGCCTTCAGAGTGAAATAATGCTTCATCCAGGTGACTCCCTAAAAAAGATGACAAAACAGGTCATTGATTACGAAAAAAGAATGTTTTACGGACTTACAGGTTTTGGAGATGTAACTGATTACTGGGTACTAGATTTTTCCATTCCAGGACAATATGACGTCATTTACAATCACATACTGACTCACAAATACTACATCAACATGAACTGCACTGAAGAAATCAGTATGGATAAAGCAATTGTTTCCTGGTTTAATACAGTCTACTTGCCAGTAATAAAAGTCCTGGATAAACACAAGGTTATGAGGCACTTCTCAGGCCGTACAAAAAGCGATATGTATGTTTACATAATTAAATACTGGGATGAAATCAAAGTTAAGTTTGGAAACGGTTTAAGCCTTGAAGAAGCTGCAGAAGCCTATACATTAAAATTCGGAACAAGCCTTGGCCACAGAATTCTAAACAGCATAAAAAAAACAATTCTGAAAAAACAGATTAAAAACCGTTAAAAAAGAAAACTTTTCCTGAATTTTAGACCCTGTCATAAAATCTGTGTAAATGGCAAGGTTTAATTAAAAACGGGAACACGCCCGTCAAAAAGAATTGCAAATTGGTTAACCGCCAGTGCCCAGTCCTTTATGGACATCGTCCAACGGGTGCTAGCGTTTTTTATTG
>JAZQNJ010000024.1:0-4845 GCA_045627285.1 Treponema sp.
TCAAACTCTGTTGTAACCTGAGTAAAAAGCCCATCTGAAAGCTGAGAATATTTGTTTGCAAATCCAGAACTTCTCAAGGCTTCCTTAATATCTTCTGCCTTTTCTTCAGTTTCAGCATCGGTAAGATTATCCATTACAACATTCTGAGCAAGGGTTGCTCCAAACATCTGGAAGTCCTGGAAAACTACGCCGATTCGTTTGTGGTAATCTCTTGGACAGTATTCTTTAATATCCTTTCCGTGATAGCTTATGGAACCACTGCTTGGATCATACAAATGCATTAACAGTTTAATAAGGGTTGTTTTACCAGCACCGTTATATCCTACAATTGCAATATGTTCACCAGGACGAACTTTAAGGGAAATATCATTCAGAATCTGTTTTCCACCTTCAGTATAAGCGAAAGAAACATTTTTAAGTTCCAGTTCACCTGAACCTTCTGGAACTGGTTCTCCTACATCCTGTTTAAGCTTTGGCTCATATTTTAAGAAAGCACGGATTTTGTCGATGTACAAACTGTTTTCGTGAGCAGCTGGAGGCAAATCGGCAAATTTAGACATACAACCACGCAAACTTCCAGTTCTATTAAACAGAACAACAGCATCACTGTAGCTTACGGAATGTAAAACTGCAGCCTTGTAAACCAGATATGCAATGTAAAGCCCGTCAATCAGGAAATCACCAACCACATAGTTTCTTACAAAAGCCAGCCAGGTTCTGATTTTTCCAACCTTTTTGTTTTCTTCAATAATCTGGTCATTAGCTTCTGCAAATTCTTCTTCCAGATACTTTCCTGCATTTGGATGAAGTCGCAGTTCCTTTGCGAAAGCCTTCACATAGAAAACACGGCTTACATAATCACGTTTACGCATAGGTGGATTAACCTTAACTCGGTTTTCGTAATTAACTTTGTTCAGTTTTTTGGAAACCAGGAACCGCAGAATAAATGAAACGAATACAAAAACAATACCAATTGGATCCAGTACAAGATAGAAAATTCCAGTTGTAAAGAGAACTGTAATTGCCTGCATTGCCATATTCAGCATGTTAAGAAAGCGGTCAATACTTGCTTCTGCTTCCGAAACGCCCAGTACAAAATCATTGTAATAATCAGGATTATCGTAACAGGAAAGGTCAATTTCCGAAGCCTTCTGATACATCTGTTCCTTAAGAGCACGATACAGCTTTGGCTTACACTTAAAACTCCAGCCGTAAATGAAAAATCCGTCTGGAATAATCTGAATAAGATTTATAAGAAGAATTATTCCTATGTAAACAAAGGCCTTCATAAATGGTTCGTGGAATTCTGCACAGTGCAAAACATAACGGATTCCAAGAACGTGCTCCAGAAAGATAATTCCCTGGTAACGGAAAGCATCGTACAAAAAGTAAATCATGTACCATGGGCAGGTTTTAAAACACAGCTTCCACATAAAGAGTTGATTTTTCATTACATTTTTCTGTTTCTTAGATGTGTCTTTCATTATGCAAAAATCCCCTCTTTAGTTTTTCCGGCAAGATAATTTTCTGCCTGTTTTTCGTACATATCTGCATACGTTCCATGCAGATCCATCAGCTGTATGTGCGTTCCTTCTTCCTTTACCTGACCCTGTTCAAGCAAGTAAACCCAGTCTGCATTCTGAACAGAAGACAAACGGTGGGAAATAAAAAGCAAAGTGTTATCCTTACAAGCCTTCAAAATATTGTCAAAAAGCTGATATTCGGCAATTGGATCCAAAGCAGAACTTGGTTCATCAAAAACTTTAATCTGGCATTTTCGGGCAAAAGCTCGGGCAACTACGATTTTCTGGAACTCACCGCCACTTAAAACTGCACCTTCGTCGTCAAATTCACGGGTAAGTGTGGTGTTGATTCCTTTTGGCAAAGTCATAACCTTGTCGTAGACTCCAGAAAGTTTAAGGGCTTCAACAACAGTCTGTTCCTTTTCTGATTCTGGGATATTTTCACCAAGCATAACGTTGTCTGCTACCGACATTGAGAACATGCGGTTATCCTGAAAAGCGGTGGCAAAAAGTGCACGGTATTTCTGCAGGTTGTATTCTTTTATGTTGCGGCCGTTCAGTAAAATTTCGCCTTCAGTTGGGTCGTAAAAACGGAGCAGCAGTTTTATGATTGTAGATTTTCCTGCTCCATTGTGGCCAACTAAAGCGTAAGTTTTGCCGTCACGGAATTCCATATTCAAGTTGGAAAGAACTTTTACATCCTTATAAGCAAAACTGACATTTTTAAACTGGATACTTTCAATTTTTTCTCCAGGGGCGGCACCGTCGTAATCTTCTGGGATGCGTTCCTTGTATTCCAGGAAGGTTTTGAGGTAATCCATAAAAAGACCGTTTTTGAAGCTGGCAGTTACACTGTCGGTAAAACCGATTAAAATCCATGTGGTAGAAACCATCATACTGGTGATTACGGCAAGCTGTGCAAGAGTCATGGTCTGACTGGCAAGGGTTCGGTAAGCGCCGTAAATCAAAAGGCCTTCAAATATAAAAGTGAATGTGAACATTACGTAGAACCAGTGAAATAGCGCTGATTTTGCGGTGTACTTTTTAGTAACATCAGCAACACCTGTAATGGCATCCTGATACTGCTTTTTCATCAGCTTGAAAACATCTGTAAGGCGGATTTCCTTTGCGTAATCCTTCAAATACATAACACGATTGATGTAATCAATTTTACGGTTATGAGGTGCCATATCCTTGTTGCGGTTATAATCAATTTTGCTGTTTACTCGCTTAAAAATGAAATTTCCGATAATTGGAAACAGGATGAAGAGAACTGAAAGCTTGTCTACCTGAAACATAAATGCAAAGGCACAAACACTGGCAATTGCACCAAATATAACGCCAAAAAATACCTGCACAGATTCAATAAGCTGCTTGTCTGCATTTTTCATTGCAAGTGTGTATTTGTCGTAGAAGTCACTGTCTTCAAAGCATTCCAGCTCCACATTTCGGGATTTTTTGAAAAGCTTCTGATACAGTTTTTTGTTGATTTCTGCCTGCCATATTGGAATGCGGTTTCCGTCCAAGTAACTATTGTAGAGGGACATCAGGGAGAAAACCGTTACAGTAATACAGAGGAAAATCATGATATGACTGAAAGATTTTCCGGTTTCCAGAGAATTGATTACAAACCGCATAAAAAAGGCACTGTAAAATAACCATTCAAAGTAGCCTAGAAATTTGCGGAAAGCCATGTGAAAAACTGATGCAGGAGAAAAATCCCACATCAGCTTTAATGCAAAAATATTATTTTTAACAGCACTTATCTTGTTTGCGGATTTAGACAATTTTTATTACCTCTCCCTTTTTTAAATACTTTATACTCATTAAATACCATTTTTTTGATTTAATGAGTATAAAGCTGTAGTTTAATACTTAATTACGTAATAAATAACGTAACCCCAGCTCAGCAAACCGTGTACAATTGCCCAGCCTACAGACTTCCATGTACAAAAACTGATTACCATAGCCAAAGCCGAACCAAAAGTTACACCTTCTTTTACTGTTTTGTTTACTGTAGTTTTCACTACTTTTTTTGTTCCATCAGCTTCAATAGTTGTGATTTCCTGTTCTTCCATATATAAACTCCTTTCTATAAAATACCCCATTAGCGGCAGTGATTAAAGACACATTTAACAATAATACTGGGCCTGAGCATTCCACAATTCGCTGTACAAGCCTTTATTCAACAATAACTTATCGTGACTACCCTCTTCCACAATCTGGCCATCATCAAAAACCAAAATGTTGTCGCAGAAACGGCAGCTGCTCATTCGGTGACTGATGTATATAGAAGTTTTATCTTCTACCATTTCGTCAAACTTCTTGTAGATTTCATATTCAGAAACTGGATCCAAAGCTGATGTTGGTTCATCCAGAATTACAAGTGGCGCATCCTTGTACAAAGCACGGGCAATTGCAATTTTCTGAGCTTCACCACCGGAAATTTCAACTCCGCCTTCTTCCTGCTGATAGATGTTACTTTTAATTCCGTTTTCAAGCTTTGCAAGGCGATCTGCAAATCCCGCGCGATTCAAACAATCTGTAACCTTTTCTTCATCATAACTACCATTGGAAGCAACGTTTTCTGCAATAGAGAAAGAGAACAGGTTGAAATCCTGGAAAACTACTGCAAACAAATCAGCATAATCTTTGTAATCGTAATAACGGATATCAATTCCGTTAAGCAAAATCTGACCTTCTGTAGGTTCATAAAGGCGGCACAAAAGCTTGATAAAGGTTGTTTTACCGGCACCATTTTTACCAACAATGGCAGTTTTTGTTCCAATCTTAATTTTCTGATTTACATGTTTCAAAACGTAATTTTCTGTATTTGCATATTTGAATGAAACATCTTTGAATTCAATTTCAAATTCATTATCATCTCGCTTTTCTGTTGGAATTGTTCCGTCGTACTGTTTGTTTTGAATTTCCATAAAATCGTAGAAGTAAGAAAGATATTCAGATTTAATTCCTAAATCAATAATGCTGTAAGAAATACCAGAAATGCTGTCTACCAGCTGACCATAAGCAGTTATATATTTAAGAGCGCTACCAACTGAAATAAAGCCGTAAATTGCCTTAAGTCCAACAAAAGCATAGCTTATGCCTTGAACAAGAAACTGTACCAAAAAGTCCGGCAACTGAATTAAATTAATTCCCGCCAAAAGACTAATAAATTGCTTTTCCATCCAGTTCAAAGTACCAGCAACTTTTCCCATTACCATATTTTGACTTTTATAAAGGCGGATATATTTTCCAAGGGAATATTCAAACATAAGATTAAAATAGTAACCATATTCACGGTTAGCACGAACATTTT
>JAZQNJ010000025.1:0-2756 GCA_045627285.1 Treponema sp.
AAGTATAGATTTTTTCTAGACCAGTAATAATAACAGTCACCAAGTTGAACACTTTCGTTATTCCAATTTGTTGGAAAGAGAACACCATAAACTCCAAAATATATTTTTTCATTTTTCTGTAATTTTCTTTTTAGAGTAATATTTTGAACAATCCATCCATTTGGGCTGTTTTCTAATTCAACTGCTTTAATGTTTGTATTAAGACATTCCTTAAGGTTCCATGAATCATCACATGAATAAATAACAGGAAATACAGGTTCACATTCACTTCCGTAACATTCATTCCAATACCAGTTACTTGTAGGTCTTCTATACCAGAAACCTAAAGTTACAGTATTTGAATAAGAGTTTTTAGGACAAATGAACCTGTATCCTATAATGGTGTCTTCATCAACATCTTCACCTGGTTCAAAGTCGGTATATGTGTCTCCGTCGTCATCTTCATATTCAACTTCATGTTCTACAAACCAGTTAGTAGGATTCTTATTGTTTCCAACAATAGTTTTAGCCATATCAACTTCCGCTAACTGTTATCTGCCAGTCAATCTGTAAAGTATCACTGCTTGTAACATTTACACTTGGCGTAATCTGTGCATATGCAAGACATTTTGCAGCTGTAGTATTTCCATTCAAAAGAGCAACTTCGTTAATACCATTTGCGGCTAAATCTCCAGCTGTAAAACTTGTACGATAAAGAACAACATTCTGGCCAGAGCTTCCAAAACTTCCCTGTAATTTTGGAAAACCTGTATCAAGTTTTTTGTAAGTTCCGGTCTTTGTATTTACAGAAGTATTTGCTTTCGGACTTGCACCAGTCCAGCCGGTTCCTACAATCATATAACCATTTGTAGCATCAACTTTGTTTTGTGTAGGAGCTGTAATCATCAAATCAGCGAGCAAGCCGTCTCCCTGATTTGTAATTGTGTTATGGTGTTTAAAAATCATTGGTATTTCTTTAATACCAAACAACTTCTGTAAAAAATTAGCTTTACGCCATTTAATGTTCCCATTACTGTCACGCACAGTAACAGTAACCATTCCTTTTATTTTGTTTTTTTCTGCAATCATGTTTTACCTCACAAAACTGTTTACTAAACTAAAAATCAAACTGGTAAGAATTACGCCACCAGCACCACCAGCAACAGCACCCCACAAAAACTTGTTGGAATTTTCTTCCTTTAGTTTTTCATTTTCTTTTTTCAATTCAATGTTTAATGCTTCGTACTGTTCGGCTCTTTCTTTTTCATAAGCCAGTTCACCGCCAACATCTTCAAGAGCAGCCTTTACAGCTTCCTGACTTGTCCTTTCAATTTCTTCTTCTGCAATTTCCATAATCTTTTCAATGTCGCTATCGTCGTATGTCTTCGTACTTTGTCCATTCTGTGCAACGCTTTCTGAATCTGTCTTTTCCTTCTGCGATTGTGTCACACACTGAGCCATACTGTTCTGCAACGTCACGAGCAGGAGTATTACTAATACGAGCAATCGCTTCTGCACGTTTCTTACACGCTTTTTCATTTACTTCCTCCACATCATCAATAAGAACAGGATCTTTTTCCTTTTCTTTTTTCTGAACTTCCTTTACAAAAAGAACTGTAAAAATTGCGGTAAATACAGTTCCCAACCAGCAAAACACTTTCTTTGCTTTTTCCTTAATCTGCTGCCACATTTTCCTTACGCTCCTTATCAAGATATTTTCCAAAACTTTTCTGTCCTTCGTGTCCTGCAAGAACAACAGTTGTAATTGTCAGCCATTCAGCATTCCCAATAACTCCAACGCATCTTAAAACGGTTGTAATAATAAAAATCACAAACTTAAAAGAAAGAAGTTTTTCAACAAGCTGTTCAGCCTTGAATCTAATCATCTTCCCTCCGTTATTGCTTTTGCATATTCTTCAAACTCTGGGTCAGCACCAAATAAATCTGTTTCAGAATCACTGGCTTTCTGCAAAGCTTCACGGTCTAATCCGCGGACAACAACTGTGTAATCCATAGCGTTATAAACTGGTCTCATATCAGAAATACTTCGCAATACTGAATAAGGCTCAACGCAGTTTAAGACAACATCAGTTCCGGCAACGCCTGCAACGTGCGCACATTCGCCTTCGCGGTAAAGTCTTCCGCCAAGATTTCTGTCATAATTTGAAATGAAGAAAACAGCCTGAATTTCATCCTTTCCAGGATTCTTTTTTGTAAAATACTTTCTGTACAATGTGTCAGCTGTAACTCGAATACTGCATCCTGTCGCCAGTAAAAGAGCAAGACAAACACTTCCAGAACAATCCGACTTCATCAGGTTTTCTTTTCCGCTTTCATATTTCAAATACTGCATGCGGCCAAGATAATATTTATAACGCTGGCTTTCTGTCAGGTTCTTTGTAAACTCTTTTTCAGTTTCAAGCATAAGACGTGCAAGTAAATCTCTGTCTTTTGTCATAAGTTACCTCACTAACTTTTCAATAATCAAAAATCCCATGCTTACACAGGACATCACACAACCAATAATGCCGATTATCTTTCCAGACTTTCCGGCATCTGCTTTTATGTGTTCATCAAGTTTTCGAGCCGTCGCACAAACTGATGGATTGTACTGGCATGAAAGAGTTCTGTTGTCTAAAGAATCAATTCTTTTATCAACTGTCTTTTTAAACTCTTTCATTTCAGCCCTAAAACCAGACATTTCAACTTTTAAGTCATTCATAGACTTAATAAGCAATTCCACATTCCCCTCGATACTTTTCCTCCTAAACTGTCTT
>JAZQNJ010000026.1:0-6259 GCA_045627285.1 Treponema sp.
ATGCAGTAAATGAAGCTGTTGAATATGCCTCTAGAGAAAACTTTCTGGACGGCCTATTTAAAAGAGAACGATCGGAGGTATTACAGGTGAGTCTCACAGAATTTGACATGGAAGAATACGGCCGCCATCAGTATCGCGATGGCCATGAAGACGGTATCTCTGAAGGTCGCGAAGAACAGCGCAAAGAAGACGAGGCTATCATAACTGCTCAGAAAGAAGAACTTTCTATAAAAGATGCTGAACTCTCCGAGCTCAAAAAGCTGCTCTCCCAACATGGGATCCAGTTGCCAGAAACTCACAATTAAACTATAAGCAAAAATAAAGCTGCTTAATACAAAATAACCGCTGATAACTTTTACTTTACAATCCTGGGGTGAAAAACTCTGGGATTTTTTTAATATACAGCTTCCACTGTCACATTTCTGAAAGTTTTAATATTATTATTTGTATAACTTCCTAAAGCTAATTCCGATGCATTTCTCCATATAATTTTAGTTGAATCATAAGGATTTGTTTTAAAATAATCAGGGTAAACCCAGTATTTCAGTTCTTTGTACCCTGTAATAACTTCTTTAACTGGGTCTACTATCGGATGCCCTAAATCTAATCCGCCTGTATAAACACATTCTCCGTCCCAAAGCGGAACACCCACTGTACAGCCTGCATCTGCACAATGGTATTCTACAATTCCGCTGTAATTCGGGTCTGTTGCTGTCAGTTTTTTCAAATCGCTGTCAACGGCAGTCTGCCACATGGTAATGTCAGTTTTCCCGCCATTAAAGTTATAAAGCAGCCTGTACCGGTTAATGGCATCACTCACTGCCGGAACCGCCTGAGAATCCACAAAATATTTTAATGTCGGATTTCCCATGGCAGTTTTCTCTGCATCTGTCAAAGTTATAAGATTTCCAGCGGTTCCATCAGGAAGCGAAATCTGCGTCCAGTCAGAACAGCCTGCATCATTTACAGCCCTGATTCTTGCCGAATATTTTCTGCCAAGTTCAAGCCAAAGTGTAACACCTCGCTGATTTGCATTCAAAGAACCGGTTCCATAAGCACCTGTTGCTTCAAGCGGCTGTATTGTTCCATTTGCTTCCAGTGTCTGTTTGTAAGGAAGCTCTCCAGTTGGAGTATACGAAATATAGCTTGTTCCTGCCCTGTTTTTCCAGTCAAAGGTTGCTATTGTTCCATAATCATTACTATCTGTAATATCAGCCACCTGAAGTTCAAAATATCGCTCATTGTTAATGGCAGAAGCATCCCACTGAAAATATACCTGATAATAATCTAAATGGTTTTCTGCATCCTCAGAACCTTGCAGATAAACTGCCTTTAACGAAGTTATTTTTTCTGGCTTTTTTCCGATTAAATCTGGTATATAAACCGTCTCTGAGGTTGTTCTGTTTTTGGCTATTGTAATTGTGTCTCCCCAGGACATATAACAGTCCTTACCGTTTGAATCCATTACATAAACCATAAGATTATAAGTTCCAATAGGAAATGACGGAGAAGAAGCTGTTTCTATTAATTTACCGTCATTAAAGGTTAGCACCTTTCCTGCAAGATTTTTTCCAGAAACTATTTCTTCCACTATTAACTGAATATAAGAACTTTCTGGAATATTTTTATGCCAGCTTGTTGTACCTGCATCGTCAGAAAGCTGCAACGAAAGATTAAAACTTCCAAACCCTGTAAGCCCGCTTGAACCAAGCGTAAATGTTGCAGCCCCATCTGAAGATGAAAGATCACATGCTGTTTTTGCAATTAATGAACATTTTTCCAGTGCCTCTGTTGTATTAGCAGGAACAGCAGAATTTTCTGGTAATGCATATAAATCAAACTCCCATACACCCGGACTCATCGTATGAGTAAAAGTTGTTTTACCCCCTGCAGATGTTAGAGTAACTTTTTCCAGTTTCAAGACATTTCTTTCAGATTTTCCATAAAGATAATAATCATATTTGGTACCGGCATTAAGCTGAGGAAGAATTGAGCGGTAATTATTATTAGCATAAGATTCTTCGCTATGATCTTCTGAAATTTCAACAGTTCCCGTAAGTTTTACACGTCTTTCATCTGGATTATTGTTTTTGTATTCAATACCTAATACACAGGATGAAAAACCAATATAAACAATACACGTAAAAAGTATGCTAAAAAGATTTATAATGCTGATTTTCTTCATACAACCACCCGCGATTCTTCTTTTCTTCTTTAATCGGCTGATTAAAGAAAAGTATTTAGTTAATTCTCCAAATTATCCAATTTGCCTGATATTACAGAATAAGCAGTACGATTATTATTTCTTATAAAAAAAGGGCATCTTTTTTTTCAAAAGATGCCCTGTTCTGGTTTCTTACATCAGATAATCATCTTGTGATTACTGATTCTTAAAACTAGTCTGTAAAAGTAAGTGCAACATTAACCTTACGGATAACAGTATCTGTTATACCAGGGAGTTTCTTTGTTGCCACATATTCAACCATATACTTACCATTATCCCATTTTGACATATCGATTGTTGCAAATGTTGCACGTGTACCAGCAGTTAAACTGTCTAATTTAGCCATACGAAGAATTTCACCATCTGCTTTACGTACTGTCATTGTAATACTGTCATACATTTCAGGTAATGTTGCAGTTGGTACAGTTACTCCAAATGGAAGTCCAGAAGCTCTTTGTGTCTGTGTGAATGTTTTCGAATAGCTTACTTCTGTTCCTGTACCAAGTGCTGTACTATTAATATCAAACCATTTTGTATAAAGTACATATTCAGAAAGGTCTACTTCTTCATTTACACCACCTGTCAATGTATAAGTACTTCCAGAATATGTTGCATATACATCATAGTTTGCAAATCCTTTATATGGTGTATTTGTACCACCAGAAGTCCAAACAACTTTTGTAGCATCTAATGGAGAATCAAAATAATCATACAATACCCAGTTTACAAGAGGCTTTCTAGAATCCCCGTTTAAGAGAAGGTCTTGTGTACTTGCTTTAAGTTCTGTTCCATCCCAAAGATCATAACCTGTATTTGTTGGTGATGCAGCAGTTGCACCAGCTTCTACTGTGTAATATACACTTCTGTCTGATTTTACAATTGCACCACCAGCATTTCCATAAGAACCGCCTGCTACATGATATGTAATACGGAATCTGTTAATTGCATCAGAAAGATCAGGAGTAGTCTTGTTATCTACGAAATATGCTGTTGTTCCTGGTGTAGTTCCACCATCAGCACCGCAAATAAGTGAAATTGGAGCTGTTGCAAAGTCACCCTCGAATGTTGTAAGAGCTGTTGCGTCATTAGGATCTGCTGCAATTGCTGCTAAATATGTAGCATGTGCTGTGTTAAGAAGTGTTGCAGCTCCTTTACCATCTGTAAGAATAAGATTTGTCCAAGCAGATGCACCAACACTGTTCAAAGCACGAATACGGGCTATATAGCGTTTTCCAAGATCAAGAGAAAGAACTACACTTGTATTGTTTCTGTTCAAAGAACCTGCTACATATTCAGGTGAATCTGTATTACTATGAAGCTTTTTGAAAGTGGCATTTGAATCCATTTCATTTGCACCGCTTGCTTCTTCATCTTCGTATTTTTCTCCAGATGGACTATAAACACTGATTGTAGTATCTGAAGTAGAAGCTTTTTTCCATTTGTATGTACCAATTGTTGATTCAGCAGCTGCTGCTTTTGAAATTTCTGCAACCTGAAGTTCATAATATTCTTCATTTACAGGAGTATTTGTCCATGTAAACTGAACTTTATATTTGTCATTGTGGCTTGCTAAATCTTCTGAATCCTTAATATATACAGCTGTAAGGCCTGCAACATTTGCTGGTTTTGTTCCAATAAGGTTTGGAATATAAACACTTCCTGCTGTTTTTCTGTTTGTTACAACTGTAATTGTATCTGACCATGACTGAAGCATTTTTCCAGCACTTGTTTTAATATCAACAACAAAGTTATATGTACCAGGCTTGAAAGTTGCAATTGTATATGCACATCCAGTTTTGGCATCAGACAAACTTGCAAAATCAAGAGTGATGCTACTTGTTGCTATTTCTGCATCTGTAATCATATTACGGATTGTTGCAACAATAGTTGCACCTGTTGGAAGAACATCAAACCATGATGTAGTTCCCTGATCATCAGAAAGGTAACACATAAGATCAATTTCACCGTTTCCATTCAATGAATCACTTGAAAGTGTAAATGTTGCATTTCCATCATCATTTCTAAGGTCACAGAAAGCATAAGCTACAAGGGAAGCAGCAGCCTTTGCTGCAGCAGCATCAGCCTGAGCATCAGAAAGGGTTGTCGGTGCAGTACCAGGAATACTATATGATGCCCCTGTTTTTGGAAGAGCAAACAGTGTAAATTCCCATGTTCCAGGTGTAATTCCTGCTCTTGTAAAGCTACCAGTTGTAACAGTTGCAGGTTCTACTACAATGAAGTCACCTTTTGTACTCTCTCCGTAGAGGAAGTAATTATAATTTGTTACACGTGTTTCTGGCAAAATAGAACGTCCTTCGCTTACTTCTACTGGCTTTTCAAAATCTAAAAAGTTTTGAATAGCAGCATTAAGTGTTACAGTTCCGTCATCATTACTGTTGTCCGAAAACTGTACACCCGTAAGTCCGGAACAGCCGACCATAAAGACTGCAGTGATCATAGCCACTACAGCGACCCATAATTTGTGTGTCTTTCTCATAGACACCTCCTTTGTAGTTTGGCTTTTACAAAGCCGTTTTTATGCGGCATTGCGGGAAAACTCTCGGGAACTTTCTCCGAAAGGTCTCTCTCCGAGTAAGTTATCCCATGCCGTGTTTAAAGCCGCGGCTCGAGTCGTTCCTAAGAACGTTCCCGTAATGCCGCCGCATAAAGCGCAGGGCTTTAATCAAGATTCTGATATTTGCCATAACTCTGGCCTTCAGAATCCTTGTTCAAATCGTAGAATGGCTCGTAAACCACCAGGGCTGCTACATCTCTGTAAACGGCTCCTAAATCATCTGTTACGGTCAATTCCAGTTTGTAAGTTCCCGGTTTCATTTGATCTTCTACATCGGGAATATACAAATACAATTCCTTGGTAGATGTTGGGATATACCCCGGAATTGTCATCTGAACATAATCGGTTTGGACAATGTTGTACTCACTGTACAGCACCGTTTTCCTGATTTCATAAATCTTCCACTCATACGATGCTGACGTCGGAGCAAACAAACATAAGGTTGCATCCGCTGAAACCAGGTATTTATCTTGCAACATCGTAACTTCATCAAAGTCCGTATCTCCCGGAATCGGGGTTTGGAATTCCTTTTCTGCAAGCTTTTCATTAAAGTCTTCCAGAAACATCCCCATGTTATTTTGACAGCTGCAAAATAACTCCAGAAAGATCAGGGCTGGCAATAACCATAGCCAGGTTTTTTTCTTTTTCAGGAACTTCACTATCCACCCACCTTGATGCGATAACCCGCTCCTGCTTTAAAAGCAAAACCCAGTTTCAGGTCATAACTGGCTCCAGCATAAACAGTAATCATCTGCCAGCTGGCTCCAGCAATAATTTCCCCTGTAAACGAAGGAAAGAAAAATTCAAATCCACCAGGGGTTTTTTCTGTTTTTTTGAAATAAAAAGAATAAAGCGAGAATGCCGCCGACGCTTCGGCGAAAAACTCCAGATCATTCTTGAAAGGCTTTATTGCAAATCCTATAGGAATCGCCACCTGCAATCCCTCAATAAGTGGACTAGGTAAATCTGCCGCCTGAACACGTCCATTTGAATATCCCAGACGGTAAGAATAGTGGTAAGGAAAATCCACAGAATCAGGGAAAGCAACAAATGCTTTTACCATTCCGCCAAAATAAAATGGTTTCAAAAGTTCCCCGTTGGAATATCCCAAGCTAGGCGTTACTCCAAATGTATATGGATCAGCAACCCTGGAAAGATCTGTTCTAATTTCAAGACTGTGTGGTGGTCTGAACTTTCCATTTCCAGAATTAGCACCAGCAATTACACCCTTATTCAAACTTGGGCCTTTTGCTCCCGGTCTAAGGATTACGTCATCTACAGCCAGAAGGAATACGGTTCCGTTTTCGTGTCCTACAAGTAGCTTGCTTTCGTCACCGCTGAAAGCAAAATCGTTAATTGATTCAAGACGGAACGGTGGAATCCAACCGATTTCTACGCCTTCAGTAATGCTGAACAGATAGATGCCATTGTTTTCACACTGAACGTAAAGTGTATCTCCG
>JAZQNJ010000027.1:0-21915 GCA_045627285.1 Treponema sp.
CAACATTCTTTCCCTTTACATCACCTTTCAGATTTGTACCATGGAAAACCGCATTATCTAAATTCAAAGTAACCTCTGGGAAGTTTTTAATAAACGAACGGCCACCTTTATCATCCAAAGGATTATATTTTCCATATTCAAGATAAGTAGCAACAGGATTTACAAAAGCTTTTCCATTATCAATGAGATCCATTACATCTGGTGTGATGCCTTCAAAGTTGACAGAATCTTCTTTTCTAAATAAAAAACGTTTTGCCTTGACTATTTCTTTTCCAGTTTCATCTACAATGTTGAATTTATAATCATACAAACTAAATCCAAACTCGTTATCTATAGAAAAAGCATTATAAAACTCTTTTGTAATTTTATCATTGAAAATATTCTTTCGATCAATAGCGAAAATTAAAGCACCATTCACATTATAAACAGCATCTTTTTTTGAACTTACTGAAAACTTTGGCCAATTTTTTGGTTCAATCAAATCTGATTGCCAGTCAGATTTATAAGCAGCAGAATAACCGCTTTGAATTATTTCGACAGTCCTTTTGTACCTATCACTTATACCTTTACTTACAGATGCAGAATATGTGGCCGTTTTGGTTTTATAATCCAAATCCCCCTGAACCAGATTTCTTATTTTGAGTTCATATTTATTAATTGAACTTCCGTATTTCTCTGCATCAATCAGCAATTTTTTCCATTCGTCGTGGAGTGTAAAAGCATTGTACTTACCTTTTCCTGGATTTCCTTTTAAAATTTCATCCTTAAGTTCGTTATAAGCAACAAATGCTTCCTGCTTAAGTTCTGGTTCATCATCAGTTGCCATAGCATCATAGTAGGCTCCTAAGGCAAAGCACCACTTTTTTTCTGATTCATACTTTTTTGCCTGATTCAGATATTTTGTATAATCTGCACTCTGAGCAAAAAGACCAAAGCAAGCCATTACCATTGCAATGACAACCGTAATTTTTTTCATAACCAACTCCCTTAAATTCAAGAATCTTCAGAAAAGCAAATCCTCAAATTCAATCAATTCCCATTTTCAAGCTCGTTAAAGTAATAGAAATATGAAAATTACCTTAATTAAAGTAATTTTATACTATAATATTTTGTAGAAAAAGTAAAATTCAATTTAAATTACCTTAATTCAAGTATTCTTTGTATATGGGTTTTCGTGAAAATTTAAAACAGGAACTTGAATATCAGGATTTGAAGGTTAAGGAACTTGCTGAAAAAACAGGTATCAGCAAAAGAACTCTGGATCAATATTTAATGAAAAATCCGAACGAACCACTTGTATCAAATGGCGTAAAAATTGCAAACGCACTTGGAGTTTCTGTGGAGTATCTTGTTACTGGTGAAAAAAACGAAAAATCTGCAATCCATTCTTTAACAACGGATATAAAATTTGTTGAAGAAAAGCTTCCGGAATTATCTGTAGAAGAAAGAAAAATTGTATTTAACTTAATTGAACACTTTTATAAACATAAGAAATAATATGTTCTACTTTACTTTCTTTCCTCTGCAATTTTATAGACTTCCATGTCTTCTCTTTTTCCGATTGCAATTATGTTGATTGTTACAATTTCCTGTAAAATAGAATAAACAATTCTGATATGTTTTTTATTTGCGTACATTTTTCTGTAGCCTGACAAATCAATATTATTTTTAACGCCTAATTCTTCGCCAAGCTGAGGTGATACTTTTAATTTTTCTATCTGTTTCTTTACAAGATTCTGTACGCCTTTATCAAGCGATAAAAACTCTTGAAGTGCCAGCGGATGAAACTGAATTTTATATTCCATTACTCAAGTCCAGCCAGTTTCATTGCATCTTCAAAAGAGACATATTCACTTTGCTTCGTGTTTTTTCTCTCTTCTATTGTTTTTGCAATCTGCAGAAATTCCAATTGCTCCGCCTGCTCTTTGAGTGCCTCATATTCATCAATTGGAACAATAACAGCTTCCATTTCGTTATTTCGGATTATTGCAATTTTTTCAACATTTCTGTCAACAAGACTTTTTAAAGCTGAAGAAAACTGTCTTACAAGTTGAGTAGATGACATAATTTCATTTCTTGCATAGGATATCATACATATAACTCCTTGTATTTTTTTATGTATAATAATATGTACAACTTAAAAATGCAAGAAAAAAAATTAACCACTTCAATTAATTTAAATCACAAACCACCCGTCAATAGCAGGTGGTTTCTTGTGAAAAATATTCCGCTTTCGCTACATATTTTTCACTGGCTAAAGTCAAACAAACAGCCGTAGTTTCGACAAGCTCAACCACCGCTGCTTGTTGCTCAACCACCAAAGATTTTTTGCCCGCTCCCCCCCTCATACTTCAAATTTTCTGATTTTCAATTCCGTTGAAAATAATGCGCTTTTTTCGTAAAATTGACTTATTGCGTCAGGGATAGTAGCAGCGGCGGAGCCGTTCCGGAGGAATGGAGCGACAGCGGAACTGCGGATAGCCCGACGGTTGTTGAGCAGCTGCGAAACTACCGGGACGCCGGAATTTTTAAGAGGAACAAAAGATGGCACTTAAACTTTACAACACAATGGGACACACTTTACAGGAATTTAAACCTATTACTGCAGGACATGCAGGTTTTTATGGTTGTGGTCCTACTGTTTACAATTATGCTCACATTGGAAACCTTCGTGCTTATGTTTTTCTTGATATTCTGGACAAATCTTTGCAGTATCTTGGCTACGATGTTAAGCATGTCATGAACATTACTGACGTTGGTCATTTGACTGGGGACGGGGATGACGGCGAAGACAAAATGAAAAAATCGGCTGAGGAACGCCATCAGTCTGTTCTTGAAGTTGCAAAATTCTACACTGAAGCCTTTATGAAGGACATTGATGCATTGAACATCCGCCATCCTGACGTTATCTGTAAGGCAACTGAACATATTCCTGAAATGATTGAACTTATCAAAAAAATCGAAGCCAACGGTCACACTTACATGGCCGGCGGTAACCTTTATTTTGATATTTCAACTTATGCTGATTACACAAAGCTTGCAAACCTTAACCTTGAAGACCTTGTTGCAGGGGCCGGAAAGCGTAAGATTGCTGTTGTTGATGAAAATAAAAAGAATCCAGGTGATTTTGTCCTCTGGTTTACAAAATCTAAGTTTGAAGATCAGGCTATGACTTGGGACAGTCCATGGGGCCGCGGATACCCGGGCTGGCACATTGAATGTTCTGCCATGTCAATGAAATATCTTGGAAAGCACTTTGACATTCACACAGGCGGAATTGACCATGTTCCTGTTCACCACACAAACGAAATTGCCCAGTCTGAAGGAAGCTTTACTGAAGAAGACAGAAAAGAAGGTCCATGGGTAAATTACTGGATGCACAATAACTTTTTGATTCTTGAAGGCGGAAAAATGTCCAAGTCTTCAGGAAACTTCATTACTTTGCAGACAACTCTTCCTGCTGAAAAAGGGTATTCCCTCAAAGACAAGGGCTATGAACCTCTTGATTACCGCTTCTTCCTTTTGGGCGGTCATTACAGAAAACCTCTCGTTTATTCATTAAACGGAATGGACAGTGCAAAACAGGGCCGTGCTGCTCTTTACGACCGTGTTGCAAAGCTTGTTACAAAGGCAAACAGTGAAGAAAAACTTGGTCTTACAAAAGAAAATTTTGCTGAAGTTCTTGGTAAAGTTGCTTCTGGTCTTGAAGAAAGTGAATCACTTAAAAAGTTCCGTGAAGGCCTTGAAAACGACCTTGCAACTCCTGTGGCTTTAAGCGCAATGCAGAAGGAATCAAACGGAAAGGGGCGCAAAGCTTCTGAATGTCTTTCTGACATCTTTACAATGGATAAAGTTATTTCTCTGAGCGTTATTGAAAATGCAATCAAGCTTGCTGAAGAAAAGGCTGTTTCTGCAGGTTCAACTGCTGCGGCTGCTGATGACCATGCAGGTGATCCTGAGGCAGAAGAAATTACTGCTCTTGTTAAGGCACGCACAGATGCTAAAAAAGCAAAGGACTTTGCAAAGGCTGACCAGATCCGTAACGACCTTGCCGAACGGGGAATTACAATTATTGATACTCCAAACGGTCCAACCTGGAAACGCAATACTGCTAATGCATAAAGCATTCGGTTCGTCCTATAGTAAGGTTTATTATAAAAACACCATTTAGAATAATTCCACAGCGGAAGTCCCTGTGGAATATTTTTTTAATTTTGTTAAAAAATTCTGTAACTTTTACGGAGCATCATGGATTTATTTAATGTGGATTCAAATGAAAAGCAATTAAACGCAGCTGATCCTGCAGATTTTCGTCAAATTTACAACAACACTATGATCCTCCTATTTAAAATTTCATGGCACATTGTCAAAGACGAAGACGCTGCTGAAGATCTTGTTCACGATGCTTTTATAAAGGCCAGAGAAAAAGCAATGGTTTTTCCTTCAATGGATGATGCAAAATTCTGGCTTATACGTGTTGTTAAGAACGGTTCTTTGAATTACGCACTTCGTAAGCAGCGGGAGCGAAATGCTTACCAGAAATTTCTTTACGAAGATAAACAGCAGCAGACCTCAGGCGAAACAGACCTCCTGAAAAAAGAAACTCAGAAAATCGCCTTGAGGGCTCTGTCTGCCTTACCAAAACCACTAAAAGAAGTAATCATACTCCGGGAATACGGAGAATTAAACTACAAAGAAATCGGCAAGGTTCTGGGCATTACAGAAGGTAATGTTAAGATTCGTATGTTCAGAGCCCGTGAACAGTTGGAAAAGCTTATTGGAGGCGATGATGTCTGGTTGTCCTGAAAAAGATCTTCATTCAATTTATCTCGATGGCGAAATGCCTGAAAAATTTGCCCGCAAATACGAAGAGCATCTCAAAGGCTGCGAAAAATGCAGACAGCAGCTGGCCCGTGTTCAAAAGATTCACCTTCTTCTTCAGGAGGATCGGCTCGATTCAAAGCTGGATGACAAGTTCCTTGATGACAGCTTCCTCCGTCTACAGACAAAAATGCGCTTTGCCCAGGTAACACAGCGTAAAGACACCCTTTCATCTGGCTTCGGTTTTTCTAAATGGGCAATTTCCTTTGGAACAGCTGCCGCAGTCTTTGCTATTGCCATGATTACTCCTGTATTCCTTCATTCCGGCAACAGTCAGACTACCGAAGTTACAGCCATTGCCCGTAATGAATTAAAACCTATTGCTGAATCAAAAGTTGTTGTAAAGGGCAACATTGAGCCTAAAAACCTCAGTTCCGCCCTTGCTTCCAAAAAACAGGAAGACGAACCTGTTCAGGAAAAAAAATCATTCACTCAGAGAGTAATTTCTGCCACCAACATGGCTTCTTTTTCTGATATTGATGTCTTCAGACCCGACTTTCATAAATCTTCTGCCTCTGTTAAAATAGAATACCCTGATATGTATTCAATTCCTATGAGGCAGGCAGACAGTTTTGAAGATCGCTGATACTTTTTCATATTTACTTAAAAGATTTCCCCTTTTTAGAGCCTTTACTCTTTTGGCTGTAATTTTTACAGTTCTGTCACTTTCTTATTTTGTTTCTTTCAGAGCAAGAAAAGTTCCTTCAATCACTTCTGTAAATCCTCCTGTAGGGTCTCCCGGAGATCTTATGATTATTACAGGAAACAATTTCGGTAACCAGCGAAACACTTCATCTTATGTAAAGGTAGGTGAAAGTGTAATCACAAGTTCCGGATACAGATCATGGACAAACAATCAGATTAAAATTCTTCTGCCATCCAACGTACAGGACGGTCTTGTTGTAGTTGTTACAAAAGCCGGAAAATCAAAGCCAGGTTTTTTTGCAAACGAAGTTGGAATTCCTGTAGAAGTACCACCTGACACAAAAACTTCCATGCCGGTAATAACATCGGTTTCCCCGGAAACTGCAACTCCAGGCACCCTTCTCTGCCTTAACGGAACAAATTTCGGAACAATAAGAAACAATGCAAAAGTCTGGTTTACAGCTGCCTATGACGAACAGTCTCAGACAGAAGACTCCAGCCTTATTGCCGCCAGTGAAGACAATTTTGACTATGAATACTGGAGTGACAGCGAAATACACATCCGCATTCCTGACGGAGCATCCAGTGGCCAGGTTTTCGTAGAAACCCAGAAAGGTAAGAGCAACTTCAGCTATCTGGAAATAAAAAGTCCTGCAGGAAAGAAGAGTTTTTCCGGAAAAAAGACATACCTGATCCAGCTCAATGTTGATATTGAAAACATCAACTCCCGTTCAAATACAACTTTAAACCTCCGTGTTCCACACCCTCCTGTAACTGCATCTCAACCGGTAGCAGAACTTTCAGAAGTTTCACCAGAACCTGTATTCAGTCATTACCAGAACACCAGCATTCACCAGCTTGAATTTGCAAAAGCCGGAACAAAAAAAATCAGATTCAACCACAGCTACGTACTGGAAGAATATTCTGTAACAACAGAAATAAATCCAAAGGCTGTTAAACCTTTTTTGGAAACAGGCAGAGTTCTATACAAAACTTTTACAGAGCCAGACGAACTGATCAAATCTGATGATGACGATTTTACAGCCCTTGCTTCATCCATTGTAAAAAGAGAAACAAATCCATATTTTAAAGCAAAACTGATTTATTCATGGATGCTGGAAAACTACACTCTTCTTCCAGACCTCCGTAAAACAGGTTCTCCTGCAAAAGATCTTGTTACAAAAAAAATCGGAGATGCCTACGACTTTGCAGTTATTTACACTACCCTCTTAAGATCCTGCAACATTCCAGCTGTTCCAGTCTGCGGTATTCTTGTTGATTCTGAACTGAAAAGCAGAAACCACTGGTGGACACAGTTTTATCTGGAAAATTTTGGATGGGTCCCTGTTGATATAAGTCTGGCAGCAGGTCTTGATTACAAACCATTCAAGCCTCTGGAAAATCCGGCTGAGTTTTATTTTGGAAACCTGGACAGTCAGCACATCACTTTTTCAACAGGATACAACGACTTAAAAACATCACTGGCTAACAGCCACACTGTCAGCAGAGAAAGAACTTATTCACTTCAGTCTATATGGGAAGAATCTTCAACAGGCACTGTAAACTACAGCTCTCTGTGGAACGACCCTGTTGTTGTCGGAATTTACTAAAACAGGTGTATAATAATCAAAAGATAGAATATAAATCACTTTTCAGGAGAATTACATGTCTACTAAAGTTTTATCAGTTGGAGGCTCTATTGTAGCTCCAGAAGGACCAGATGCAGAATTTGTAAAAAAATTCGTTGATCTCATTAAAGATTATCTTGCTTCCCACAAAGGGGACAAACTTATTTTCGTTGTAGGAGGCGGCGGTCCTGCAAGAATCTATCAGAAGGCATTCAGAGATGTAACAGACACTAAAGAAACAGATGGAACAGATGCCGCAGACTGGATTGGCATCATGGCAACAAGACTTAATGCCCAGTTCGTAAAGGCAAGTTTTGGAGACCTTTGCAAAGAACCTGTTGTAACAGATCCTACAGTTGCAAAGGACTTTACCGGTTCAATTCTCCTTGCAGCAGGATGGAAGCCAGGCTTTTCTACAGACAACGATGCCGTTCTCCTTGCTGAAAAATTTGGTGCAGACACAGTTGTAAACTTAAGCAATATTGAAAAAGTATATACAGATGACCCGAGAAAAAATCCAGATGCAAAACCTCTGGATGAAATCAGTTGGGCTGACTTCCGCAAAATGGTAGGAGATGAATGGACTCCAGGTAAAAACTGTCCTTTCGATCCGATTGCATCAAAAAAAGCAGAAAGCATGGGTTTAAAAGTAATCTGTGCCGGCGGAAAAAATCTCGACAACATCCGTGCTATTCTTGAAGACAAAACTTACATCGGAACAACAATTAAATAATATATTTAATTACACAAAAAATTGCCCTGGCAGTTACAGACTTTGCCAGGGCAATTTTTTTTGATGTATTTTTTAATAGTTTTCAAGTCTTGTTAAAAAATTATCGAGCTTATTACCATATTCAGGGTCCATAGCCCAGTTTTTTGTAAGATCAAATACAGTTCTGGCCAGTTTAACTTTGTGTACCCAGTTGTACCGGGGATCAATCAGCTCCTGATTAAGTTTTACATCCTCTGTTGTGGCATATGCCTGGAGGTGCTGAATATGAGCCCTTACTCCCATTTCTTCTGTTTCAAACCACTCTCCTGGGTGTTCCGCGTCCATTGCACCAAGCCCGCAGTAATTGTGCATTTCTGGAACCACAAGATTTCCAAAACGCAGGAATCCTGTTTCAAGACACATCTGAACAAAAGCAACATCAGAATTAATTCCTTCTGCAGCGGCTTCTCTAACATAGTATCCGGCTAATCTTGTAATATCTGACAGTTCAATATCTGGATTTTCAGAAATAAAGAAAGCTGCCAGTTCCATATCTGTTTTAATACCTGTCCCTAAGAGCTCTCTTGAACATTGAGGCACGAATGTTCTGGAAGACATACAGGAATAAAATACAAATGCAGTTCCTAAAAGCACTGACAGAGTTAAAAGTTTTACAATTTTCATTTTCATATTAAAAATATCGGATTTTTTTTTAATTTCTTCTTAAAAAAAGTGTAAAAAAACATTTTATGACGCAATACATATATATAGAGCATTATGAAAACTAAAGAAAAAATTGACATCCGGAGAATGACACTAAAAAACGGATTATCTTACCCCAATGACAGGGAGCTTATTATGATGATAATCGGCTCAGGAACAAAAAAAATGCCTGTAGAATCTCTTGCAGACAAAATCCATCAGGTTCTGATCAGAAGTAACCCGGAACAATGGGTTGAAAAGCTTTGTGCCATACAGGGCGTGGGACCAGGAAAAGCCCTTGCCATAGCAGCTGCCATGGAGCTTGGAAGAAGACTTAACAGAAATCCTCAGGCAGCAGTTAACAGGCCTGTGGATGTTGTACCCTTCTTAAAGCACTATGCCATGGAAACATCAGAACATTTTGTCTGTGTCACTGTAAACGGTGCTAAAGAAATCATCAGCATCAGAACCTTATGTGTTGGAGCAGGGAACATGGCCGTTCTTAAGCCTGTAGAAATCTTTTCCGAAGCACTCCAGGAACGGGCATCGGGTATTATTCTATGTCATAATCATCCGGGAGGAACGCCATTCCCCTCTACAGAGGACATTAAAACTACAGAAAACCTCGTAAAAGCAACATCTGTTTTGGGACTGGCACTGCTGGATCACATCATTATTACAAGAAACAGTTACTATAGTTTTCTGGAAAACGGTATGTTGCCGACAGTGTGATATTTCTGTAAAATAAAAGAACTAATTTATGACAATGCAAAGATTTATCTCACTTGCAGCAACACTGTTCCTCGCAGGAAGCCTTTGCTTTTCCAAAGAAAACAATCAGCCGGATGAACAGAATTTCTCATTAACTCAGGCCTCTTCAAAAGCAGCTTCAGAGGCCCCTGATCTTTCTATTCTGGAATCAAGCTCAAAAAAGGCAATAGAAAGTAAATCCACAAAAATAACTATTGATTCCAGTGTTCCTTCTGCACAAGTCTTTCTTAACGGACAATACGAGGGAAACACTTCACTTACTATTTCCAGTCTTCCGGCCGGCACATACAACCTTCGTGTAGAAAAAAAAGGATATAAAACTAAAAGATACAGAATCCATGTCCGAAGCGGAGAATACCAGCACTTTTACATCGAACTTGAAAAGCTGCAGGGCACATTAAACATTTCTCTTTACCCTCCGGAAACCACTGTCACAATCGACGGTACTAAAATTTCAGCTTCCTCTGTTAAGCTGGAAGAGGGAGAACATTTAGTTAAAGCACAGCTTTTCGGATGGGAATCCATCGAAGACACAATCTCAATTCAGCATGACTCAATCCAGCTGATGACAATAACTCTCACTCCGGCACAATTTTACCTTTCGGAATTAAGGAGCAGCAAAAAATCATTTAATCCATCACTTCCGGGATCTGCAGGAAAGGCAAATTTCAATTTCTATGTCACAAATAAAGAAACAGGATATTTTTCTGTTTGCAACAGTCTGAATGAAGAAATTTATTCCTCAGAACTTCCGGAGTTTTCAACCTGGACACAGAAAATTCTCTGGGACGGGACTGACAGCACTGGTTCTCCAGCTCCGGAAGGCATTTACACTGCAAAAATTACTGCAGGAAATTTTTCACAAAGCACTTCAGTTTCAATTGACTATTCCATAACAATTCCTGCAGCAACAATTACAGCTTCAGGTTCAGGAATAGGTGTTCTTCCAGCAGCTTTTCACTATCCTGCTGAAACATTTATATTCAGCATAAACTCAGGTACAGTTTTTTCTACTGGAGAAAAATCATTTTACGGCTCTCCTGTTTATGCAGCTGCTGCTTATATTCCCGTACCATGGTTTGAGATTTCCTTAAAAGGTGGTCTTCTGGCTGGACATAATGGAGTGTCGGAATTTTTGTCAGGAGCGGGAAAATTTTCATTCCAGAAAAAAATATCAGGAAATTATACCTTTGATTCTGCCATCATTATTAGATCAGGCGGCAGTGCCAATGCACCATACGAACCATACGGCTGTGACAACGGTTATGGTTTCGGAGGCGGTCTGGTCTTAGGGCTTGAATCTCCACGGCTTTACACAGGATTTTCTTCAGAAGTAACTTATGCAACTTCAACATGGAGCACAGATACTAAAGATACAGTATGCCGTAACGGATTCTCCCTGCAATATAAAAACGCACTCGTTGCCGCAGGAATTTTCGGAGCAATAAACAGCTCTTTCGGTCACACAGATTCTCCTCTGGATGATAGAACTGGTAACTGTCCATTACGATGCGGGGAAGCGGGCTTTGACATCTCTCTTCAACCCGACTCATCTGTTTTTTTCATAAATTTGAGAAGCAGTTGCAAGATTTACAAAAGCAAAAAATATTATAACGCAGAAGCAGGATTTACTGTTTTAATGTAGAAGAAGGTTATATGAAGTTATATTCAAGATTTCAGACAGTTGCCATGACTGTAACAGGCGTAATTGCAGGAGTATTGCTTTCGATCACCGCGATGCAGCTTATGAATAAATTCAATTCAAAGGAAACAGCATCTCCTGCAGATTCAGAAAATATAATTATTGAAGAAGTGTCTTCCGTAACCTCAGTTGACAACCCCCCTGTTGAGGAAGTTTCCCTGGAAAGAGCAATAAATGCATCAGTTTCAGGATACACAATGGATGAAGAGCAGAACATTGCCGTTTACGAAAAGTGCAATGAATCTGTTGTAAACATAACAACTCAGGTTATGGGAATTAACTGGTTTCTTGAACCAATTGTTCAGGACGGAGGTTCTGGGTCAGGTTCCATCATTGACAGCAGAGGATATGTTGTTACAAATGTTCACGTAATCAACAAAGCCAATAAGATCAGCATTTCCCTCTATGACGGTACAGTCTGCGAAGGAAAAGTAATCGGCATTGACATAGAAAGCGACATTGCTGTCCTTAAATTCAACCCGCCAAAAGGTACAAAGCTTAAAACCATCGACTTTGGCGATTCAGATAATCTGAAAGTTGGACAGAAGGTAATCGCCATCGGAAACCCATTTGGCCTTGAACGAACAATGACAACAGGAATCGTTTCCGGTCTTGGCCGCCCTATTCAGGAAAGTGCAAATGTTATCATCAGAAACATGATTCAGACTGATGCAGCCATCAACCCAGGAAATTCCGGAGGGCCATTACTTGATTCAAAAGGCCGGATGGTTGGAATCAACACAATGATTATTTCAAATTCAGGGTCTTCTGCCGGCATTGGGTTTGCTGTTCCTGTTTCAACAGCCCGCCGCGTAGTAAACGACCTGCTGAAATATGGCAAGGTTCACAGGGGAAAAATTCTCATTACACCTGTTCAAATGACAACAAGCATTGCCCAATATGCCGGCATTGGTATTAACTACGGGATTCTCATCAGCCGCGTTCAAAGAGGCAGCAGTGCAGAAAAAGCCGGACTTTTGGGAGGTTCAACTCCTGTTCAGTATGGTAACAGGTTCAATCCTTCTACAATTTACCTTGGGGGAGATATCATCACAGAAATCGATAATATCGCCATCAGAACCTATGCAGATTACACCAGTGCCCTTGAAGACAAAAAACCTGATGACACTGTTACAGTAACCGTTTATAGAGATGGCCAGTTCAAAAAATTAAAAGTAACTTTAGACAGTACAGATTCTAATACCACCGAAAAAGGAACTACTTTATAATCATGAAAAAATCACTATTACTTCTCGGAATAGCACTTTTACTGACTTCATCACATTATGCTTTTGCAAAAAATATTTCATTTCCCGTAAAAGGCCTCATAGCAACTCCTCCTGCACCTATTCCGGTAGAGGCAGAATGGGATGAATCCTGGTTCGGTAAAGAATCGTCTTACAAATATAACCACAACCTTGCAAGAATTGCCGCCGTACTGTCCGAAGTTTCATACGTTGAAGTAGCTGATAGCCCTGAAAACAATGAGCTTATTGAATGCTACAAAGCCCTGGGCTGCAAAAAAGAATACATGGAATTTCATTACAACATCGACTATGAAAGCAACATCTGGGGAAATGATCAGAGCGGATTCAGCTTTGCAACAAAACAGATTGAAAGTGCCCATGGAAAGCGAAATCTTATTTTTATCGTTATCAGAGGTACACCACTCAACGCAAATGAGTGGATATCAAACATGAACATAAACGACCGCTCAGGAAAATCCAGCGACTACCACGAAGGTTTTCTGCGGGCAACTGCACAGATTGAAAATGCCCTTATTTCATATCTTTTAAAAAATAGAATTGATATTGATGACTGCTTTCTTCTGATTACAGGGCATAGCCGTGGAGCAGCTCTTTCGAACCTTTTTGCTGCAAGGCTCTATGACAAAGATTTATTCAAACCGGAAAACATTTATGCCTACACTTTCGCAACCCCTAATGTTACTACATTAGAAAGTGCATCTGACCCTAAATACGGTTATATATGGAATATCATCAATCCTGAAGACATTGTTCCTTATGTACCAATGAATACAGGTAACTGGAAATATCATCGTTTCGGCAATAACAAAACTCTGGTCAACGACTGGAACATTGATACAACCAGATACAATGAGGACTATCTTCCAAGAATGAATTTCCATTACAAACGTCTCATAGGACGTGATTATTATCCATTCAGACTTGGTATTTTTATTCCTGTTGAAGCTTCTGTCATTATGTCATCTATAAATCCTACAGTTGAATCCTACTATGAGGGAATCAAAGCCCTCAGGCCAAAAGGTGAAGATGTCTTAAAGAAAATTTTTACTCCTAAAGACGGAGCTGTAACTGTGCTTAATGAAAATGGTGAAGAACAGACTCTTCTTGAATCTATTGACGAAAAAACACATAATCCAGGCATAGTTGCGTCTATTGCAGCCAGATGGGCAGAAAAACAGTTTTCGCAGAACTATTCAAATATAGTTAATACCTTTATTGATATGCATGTCATGGAAACATATCTTTCATGGATTATTGCTCTTGATGAAGACGAAGCTTTTTCTACTTTAGGAACAAGTTTTGTCATTTTAACGGGTTCCACAGACTATGCTGTTTTTGATGAAAACGACAATTGCGTAGCCTCCATCCAGGATGGAAAAGTTGATTTTTCCAAAATTAAAGCACCTGTAGGAGCCTGCTCGATTTTACAGGACCACGTAGCTATAGGTATTCCAGCCAACAGAAAGTTTAAAATCGTAATCAGCAAGGAAAGCATACTTCCTACTCCTATGCAGTTAAAAATCAGATCTTATTCCCCGGATGGTCAACTTCTAAAAGAAACAAACAGCCAGTCTCTTTACCCTTCAAGGAGAACCGTCTACACCTTTGACGGGGGCGAAATACTTCTTTACGAATCAGAAATTAAAGCACAGAAACTCTCGGGTCAGAACGCCAGGGATTTAAGAGTTAAAGGAAATATTCGTCCAACCAGCAATTTTGATGTTACATGGGAACTGTCAGGCTCTTCCAGCGGAACTTTCAACATTGGAGCCCATACCGGAATTGATAAGATTTACGGTTCAATTCTCCTTGGCCATAATGCAGCAAAACCTTTCCGCTCCCTTGAAGTAAGCCCTGGTGTTGGTCACACCTCAGTTATTACAGGCCGATTCCTTCTTGATACAGAGATTTTTACAAACTTGTTCTATGCAATTTCCGATGATGTTGATAATGATGATCAGAAATTCAACGTAGTTCCTTCTTTAAGATTTTCACTTTCTTTTAAGCCAAAACACAAGACTCAGCTCTTTTTTGGAACAAACTTTGACTTTCATATAAATGATTTTAATGATGCAGCCTTCGACAGCGACTTCCGTTCCATCAACGTTTCCTTTAACAGTGGAAACAGAGTCCAGGTTTATCCAAACATTCAGTTTGGAATCAAGTTTTAAGAGAATTCTATGTTAAATGAAAAAAATATCACAATACTCTGCAAAGTTGTTGATAATTTCGGAGATATTGGTGTCGTATACCGGCTTGCAAAAAATCTTTCAGAAATTGATCCTGAACTAAAACTCACTATCATCTGCTCAAATTTAAAAAGTTTTAGCATGATGGCAGGGCAAATTGATCCTGAAAAGAAGATTCAGACCATAAATTATGAGAAGTCAACCTGGACTATACTTGATTGGGATCAGACCCCTGAAAGCCTTGCAGAATTAAAGCAGTCTGAACTTCCTGTGTCCGATTTTTCATTTCCAATTATTCTGGAAACCTTTCAATGCAACTGGCCCCAATGGATTGATGACATACTTTTCAGCAAAGAATTTTCAGATAAAGGTCACATCTGCCGTATTGTAAATATTGAATACCTTACAGCTGAAAATTGGGCCGACGGGTTCCACAAATTAAAAAGTGCTACCAGCAGTGCTTCAGTCAAAAAATCCTTCTATATGCCGGGTTTTACAGACAAAACAGGCGGTCTTATTCAGGACAGAAATTTCATGCTTGCAAAGGACAATAATGAGTACCGTAAAACTCTGCTCAAACCTTTGCAGAATTGTCTTAAGATAGATGACAATGAATTCAAGATTCTCGTATTCTCCTATCCCCAGAATTTTCAGTTCTTTTTTCAAGCTGTGCACTCTCTTTGTAATCAAAAAAAAGTCCACGTTTATGTTGCCTCTGGTGCCGGAATTGAATCTTTTAAGGAAAGTGCCCGGCATTACGGACAGGTTCCATTTAAAATAGATTATCTTCCTTACATGAAACAGGAACTCTGGGATGCACTTCTTTGTTCCATGGATTTTCTGTTAATTCGCGGTGAAGACTCCTTTGCAAGAGCTGTTTTAACTGGAAAACCTTTTTTATGGAACATTTATCAGCAGGATGAAGAGTTTCATTTAGTAAAACTTAAGGCTTTTCTTGACAGGTTGAATTGTCCACAGATAAACGAATTATCCTGGCTTTACAACAGAAATTTTAACATTTCCCCAGGGAATGAGGCCTGTGATGTTTGGGGGCATATTTCTGACTGTACAAATTATGAAGATGCCCAAAAAAGAATGGCTTTTTTACTGGATAACATCTTTAATCACCTGGATGAAATTACCCCAGTTTTCAGAAAGTTTGGAGATAAAACTATTGAACGTGGAAACCTGACTCGATTGCTTCTGGATTATTTACCCTTGATAAATTAGGACTTTTTTCTTATAATATATAAAATTATCTTTTTAATAGGGAAATACTATGGGTACAATTACTACAAACGAAATCAAAGTTGGTACAGCTTTCCTTTGCGAAAATGAACCAATTATTGTTCAGAAAAAACTCGGACAGAAAGGTGGTCGTCAGGGTATTACAGTAAACTTACGCGTTAGAAATATTGTTACAGGCTCAACAAAGGACCTGGGTATTGACGCTGGTGCAAAATTCACTGAAGTTGAACTGGAAAAGAAAGCTGTAAAACTTTCTTACCTCGATGGTGATGACTATCACTTCATGGATGCAGAATACAACGACGTAGTTCTTACAAAAGAAGACCTCGGTGACAACGCTGGTTACATCAAACCATCTGAAGCTGAAGGTGACGATGATGACTACGAACTCGAAGTAACATACTACGAAGGAAATCCTGTTGGTGTTGACCTTCCAATCAAAATCACACGTCAGATTACATACTGTGAACCAGGTGTAAAAGGTGATACTTCTGGTAAATCATCAAAACCAGCTACACTTGATACTGGTATTCAGGTAATGGTTCCACTGTTCTGTAATACAGATGATCGCATTGTAATTGATACACGTGACGGTTCATTCGTAGAACGTGCTAAAGACAAGAAATAAGTATAATCCTTATAAAAAAGAAAGGCTGTCCGGTCGGACAGCCTTTCTTTTTTACCATTTTAATTCAACTTCAAAACTTACCCCTTCTTCTGTCTTTCCACAAAGAAGAATAGTTTTACTTTCATCATTTATCGAAGCCCAGATACTTACCTTCTGGCCAAGCAGAGCTTCCTTTACAAAGTTTATTCTAAAATCCTTAAAATGAATCTTCTGATACTCTTGTGGTAACGCATCAATCGCAAATGCAGCATAACGTGAATTATTTGTATGACCATTTGCATCAAGATCAGTAAATTTTATGACGCGCTCATCAAGAAGAACAGCATCATCAGGAACTGAGATTTTTCCATAAGGCAGACAATCTCTTTCTGATACTTTAAGCGGTGGTTTCCGTAGCCCCATATCATCAAATTTTTTAATGGGCATAATTCGGCGGGCTTTAACATCAACAAGCAGCCATGCTGTTACACCTGTAATCAATTTGTTTCCATCCATATCTTCAATCTGAAACATTCTGACAAACTGAAGGGCTTCAGATTTTTCTTCCCAGGTACGTACTATTATGTGTTGATTTTCAACTGGATACTTATGAATTCTGAATGAATCTCTTGATACAAGGATCGCTACCCCGTTATCAGCAAGTGTTTCCCTGCTCATACAACGACGGTTAAAATCTTCAACTGCCATGTCAGATGTCATTTTTAGCAGTTCACAAAGATTCATTTTCTGATCAGGACTACACTGACTAAAATACACCATTGTTTCACTGTGAAGACCAAGATCATCATCTCTATACTGCTTAAAAACACATTCTTCTTTCATCATTTTCTCCTTTTTTAATATCTACCTGTTCCCCATAACCATCCGTCATCACGATTTTCGAAAAACCAGAATTCATGATTATAGGTCATTATAGAATAATTATATGAAGTAATTTCTGAGCCTACAGGAACTGGAATTAATTTCTTAAATCCACCCTTTTTTAATTCATTTTTTAAATCTTTAACATTGTATAATTTCTCAGCAAGCTGTACACCCGTATCAAGTTCATTAAAACAGTAGAAAGTTGATTTTAATGTTGTCAGACCATATGGTAAATCAACATACACGATTTTATACTCTTCTCCACTGATCAAGGCTGAAAACATTAAAACTAATAAAGCTAAAACAATTTTTTTCATCATTATTTTAATCGAAAAAAAAAGCCCAGAACATAAGTCCTGAGCTTATAAATCATGTTTTATTATAGACTACAGCTTCTTTTTGAGTTCAGCATTAGCAGCCTTGTCTCTCTTCCACTGAGGAATGAAGTAAACGCTTACTCCAATTGTAACAAAAGACATAATCAGAACAAGAACTGCTACCAACATTGAAGAGTTTGCAAGGAAGTCAGAAATCTGAACTGTTCCAAGTCTACCAGATGTCCAAACTTCGAAGTCAGCACTTCTGAGGTAAAGAATCGAAATAAACTGGCAGATTTGTGTAGCTGCAAACATAAATCCTACAACTGCTTTTGCCATGTAGTTTTTAATAAGGAATGCAAAAAGTGCAAATGCAATGAACATAAGTTCTGGAATAAGGAACCATACAAACTGTCTGTTAGCAAGACCTGCAGCTGGTCTCCACACATACTGGAACAAAGAAATATTCTTTTTACCATAAAGAGGATACTTTGTTACGAATGCTACATAATCATGAACAGCTGTTTCTGCTCTTGCCTTTTTTCCTACTACAGCTCTTTCAGCTGCATCTTTTTCATCATTACATACATTGAAGTTTGCAAGGAGTTCTGTATTAGATGGATCTTTGTCCAATTCTGCCTTTGATGCTTCAAGTGCAGCTTTTGCAGCTTCAAGTCTTGCAAGTTCTTCTTCAGTACCATTTGGACTATTTTTGAGATCTTCACATGTTGATGTAACATCAAATGCATTGTCAGGATCTTTTGCAGCAAGAACAAGCATTTCATCGATTTTTTCTACAACAATCTGCTCATTCCAGTCTTCGAAGAGAGCTTTTACTTCTTCAGCAACATACCAGCTGTTAAGATCTCTGTATTTAACCTCTGGTGGCCATTCTCTGTTCTTTACTTTTCCAGCAAGACCAACAGGAATTTCTGCCCATGTATAAGAAACACCTGAACCTTCATTTTCTTTGTGAGCCTTGAGAGTTGATGTGCTTACAAATGGCAGCAGCTGAACAATAGCGATGAGTACCAGCAGTGCAATTGAAACAATGTGGTATTTATTAAGTTTCTTCATTTAGATATCCTCCAAAAGATATATAACACTACTATTCTATATGACAAACTTAAATATATCAATATGCTATTTCTTAAGTTGCATTGGATTATAAGAGAGAATAAAATAAAACCATGTTTGATAAATTTCTTTTTACATGCAACTCCGTTCTGCCTGTTGTGCTTACGATTCTGACAGGATATCTTCTCAAAAAACTGCACATCTTTGAAGATGATTTTTTTAAGAAACTGAATAAACTTTCCTTTCGCTGCTGTCTTCCAACTATGCTTTTCTATAACGTTTACAACATCGACAGACTGTCCACAGTAACTGCATATGGAAAAATTACTCTTTTCTGTTTTACAGCCATTTTTACATCCTTTTTAATTTCTGCAATTTTATTTGGTCTTTTCATGAAAGATAACAGACAGAAAGGTGTTATGGTTCAGGCTGCATACAGATCAAACAACGCCATAATCGGGTTGTCTCTAGTTTCTACCTTAGTTCCAGGAAATCTTGAAGCTATATCCCTGGCATCAGTTCTATCATCTATATTTATTCCAATGTTTAATTTTCTCGCCGTAATTTCACTTACCATGTATGTTCATGAAGAAGGCAAAGGATTTAACATTAAATCAACAGTAAAAAAAATAATTACAAACCCACTCATTATAGGAACACTAAGCGGTTTTGCAGTTCTCGTAATAAGGTACTTTATTCCAGAAGTTCAGAATACGGAGGGCGTTATGGAACCTGTTTTTACAGTAAAAAACAATCTGCCCTTCCTTTACAGAACAATTCAAATGGTGGGAGGATGTGCCACAACAATCGCCCTGATTGCCCTTGGAGGAACATTCACCTTCAGTGCTATTGCAAGGCTAAAAACACTTATTACAATCGGAACACTTTTACGTGTAGCAGTTGTTCCTGTCACAGCCCTGACAGCTGCATATTTTATGGGCTTCCGTGAACTGGAATTCCCTTCACTTATTGCACTGCTGGCAACACCTACAGCCGTCAGTTCAGTTCCAATGGCCACAGAAATGAACAATGATGACGAACTGGCCGGTCAGATTGTTGTGTGGACAAGTATAATGAGTGCCTTTACCCTCTTTGCCATTATTTTCGTTTGTGCACAGGTTGGTATATTCCAGGTATAAAAAAAACAGCAACAAAACTTTATTCAGTTTAAAATTCAAATCTTCAATTTGTGCTACTATAATTAAAGTATATGAAAAAATTTAAAGTAGTTTCACCATATGAACCGTCAGGAGACCAGGGGCAGGCAATTGATAAACTGGCAGAAGGCTTCCTTCGTGGGGACAGATATCAGACTCTAAAAGGTGTTACTGGATCAGGAAAAACTTTTACAATGGCAAAAATCATTGAAAAAGTTCAGCGTCCAACCCTTATCATCAGCCACAACAAAACTTTGTCTGCACAGCTCTACAGAGAATTTAAATCCTTCTTTCCTGAAAACGCCGTAGAGTACTTTGTTTCATACTATGACTACTATCAGCCGGAAGCTTACGTTCCTGCCAGAGACCTATTTATAGAAAAAGATGCTTCGATTAACAAAGAAATTGATAACCTCCGGATTAAAGCAACATATTCCCTTATGGAGCGGCGGGATGTAATCGTAGTTGCTACAGTCAGCTGTATTTACGGTCTTGGTATGCCGGAACTTTACAAGGAAATGCGGGTTCACGTAGAAAAAGGTGAACTCTTTGACTTGAAAAAATTTGAACGACAGCTGGCTTCCATTCAATACCAGCGGAATGACATGGTCCTTGAACGGGGAAACTTCCGTGTTCGTGGTGATGTCATTGAAGTTTTTCCACCATACATGGAAACAGATACTGCATACCGCATTGAGTTAGATTTTGATGAAGTAGCCTCAATTAAGCGCTTTAATGTGATTACAAGAGAGACCGAAGAAGTACTGGAGGAACTTAGAATCTATCCTTCAAAACACTTCGTTGTTACAGAGAACGCCTTAAAGGATGCCACAGAAAGAATCATGGCAGAAATGGAAGAACAGGTTCAGAGGTTTGAACTGCAGCGCAAACCACTGGAAGCAGAAAGAATAAAAACCCGTACCACCTATGATGTAGAAATGATGAAGGAAATGGGATACTGTTCCGGAATCGAAAATTATTCAGGACCAATTTCCGGCAGAGCAAGAGGTGAACCTCCGGCAACACTGCTCCACTACTTTCCTGATGATTTTTTATGCCTCATTGATGAAGCCCATGTAACCGTTCCTCAAATTGGTGCCATGTATGAAGGTGACAGAAGCCGCAAACAGAATCTTATAGACTTTGGATTCCGCCTGCCTTCTGCACTGGACAACAGACCCCTTAAATTTGCAGAATTCGAAAAAAAGCTGAACCAGACAATTTACGTTACAGCAACCCCAAGAAAGGAAGAAATTGAACAGTCAGTTCAGGTAGTTGAACAGATTATCCGTCCTACAGGGCTTCTTGATCCAATCATTCACATCCGACCAAGTGAAGGCCAGATGGAAGATATCTATAAAGAAGTAAAAGAACGTATAGAAAGAAAAGAACGAAGCCTTATTCTTACATTAACAAAAAAGATGGCAGAAGACCTTTCTGACTACCTGAGCGGGCTTAACCTTAAGGTTAAATACATCCACTCTGAAATAGACACTTTTGAACGTGTAGAAATCTTAAAATCCCTTCGTCTTGGAGAAATTGACGTTCTTATCGGAATCAACCTGCTCCGTGAAGGTATTGATCTTCCTGAGGTCAGTTTTATTGCAATTCTTGATGCTGATAAAATCGGCTTCCTCCGTTCCACAACATCATTGATACAGATAACAGGTCGTGCTGCCAGAAACGAAAACGGAACAGTTGTCATGTATGCTGATGCAATCACGCCTGCCATTAAAGAAACTGTAGCTGAAACAAAACGACGCCGTCAGATTCAGGAAGCATACAACCAGGAACACGGAATTACTCCTCACACTGTAAGCAAAGCCGTTCAGGATATTTTAATCCGTCAGCAGAAAGATGCAGAAGAAAACGCAGAAGTTGAACTTGGCTTCCTGAAAAAGAACGCAAACCTCTTTGACAGCAAACAACGCAAAAAACTCATTGAAGCCCTAAAAAAAGAGATGTCCGACTGTGCCGACAGGCTCGAGTACGAACAGGCAGCAGCAATAAGAGATCAGATACTGGAAATTGAGAATACATACGGCAAATAAAAAACACTTGCCTGCCAGGGGCACGGACGCCCCTGGGTACTCGAAAGTTGAGGTACAAGGAAGTACCGAAACTTA
>JAZQNJ010000028.1:0-30392 GCA_045627285.1 Treponema sp.
ACTAAATCTCTTACAATGGTTCCACAGGAAACTCTTGTTCAGAACCAGCCACAGTGGAACTACCTTGTTGCTAACGTATCTAAGAAGCCAGAAGTTGACGAAATGCCACTTTCACAGATCACTTCTCAGTACAACCAGCCACTCCTCGAATTCTCAGGTTCATGTGCAGGTTGTGCAGAAACTTCTTATGCACGCTTAATCACACAGCTCTTCGGTGAAAACATGTACATTTCAAATGCTACAGGTTGTTCATCAATCTGGGGTGGTCCAGCTGCTACAGCTCCTTACACAATCAACAAGGATTCAAAGAAAGGTCCAGCTTGGGCTAACTCACTCTTTGAAGACAACGCTGAACACGGTCTCGGTATGTATGCCGGACAGAAATATATCCGTGACAGCCTGATTGCTAAACTTGAAAAACTTGCAGAAAGCACAGACAAGGCTTCTGTAAAAGATGCAATCGCTAAGTTCATGGAAACAAAAGACAGCACAAAAGAAAACGCTCCAGCAGCTGCAGCTCTTATTAAAGAACTTGAAGCTTGCGGATGTGATGCATCTAAAGAAATCCTTGCTCAGAAAGACTACCTCAACAAGAAGTCTATGTGGATCTTCGGTGGTGACGGTTGGGCTTACGACATCGGTTTCGGTGGTCTCGACCACGTTCTCGCTTCTGGCGAAAATGTAAACGTAATGGTATTCGATACAGAAATGTACTCAAATACAGGTGGACAGGCTTCTAAGGCTTCTAACATTGGTGAAGTTTGTCAGTTCGCATCTGGCGGTAAGGAAATGGGTAAAAAATCACTTTGTGAAATCGCTATGAGTTACGGTTATGTTTACGTTGCTCAGATTGCTCTTGGTGCTAACCCAGCACAGGCTCTCAAAGCAATCCAGGAAGCTGAAGCTTACAATGGTCCATCACTTATCATCGGATACGCTCCTTGTGAACTCCACGGTGTTAAGGGTGGTATGAACCACTGTCAGGACGAAATGAAGGCAGCTGTTAAGGCCGGATACTGGAACCTCTTCAGCTTCAACCCAGCTCTCAAGGCAGAAGGAAAGAACCCATTCACTCTTACTTCAAAAGAAGGTGATGGTACTTACCAGGCATTCCTTGCAAATGAAACACGTTACAGTGCACTCACACGCAAGAACCCAGAAAGAGCTAAGGTTCTCTTCGATCGTAACGAACAGGCTGCTAAGGCCCGCTTCGAACACCTTCAGAAGCTTATTGAATTGTACAAATAATTCAATTAAATCTTGAGTAAACAAAAGGCATCCCAATTGGGATGCCTTTTGTTATTTTAAAACATATAAATTGTATTGAGTCATTCTCGGTCTTGAACCGGGAATCTCATACAAATGAAATAAATCCGACTAAGCTTGAAAACTGACTGCTGAATACAACCTAATATTCAAGCTTCAAATCACTGACAATCATTTCAATAAATTCTTCACCGGCTTTTTTTGGAGCCAGACCAAAATTGTACATCCAGGTGGTTTCGTCTTTTAATGGTGCTACCAGTGGAATTTCAACTGATTTTTCGTTGTATGTGACTGTAATGATTCTGTCTTTGTGGCTGATTTTCAGGTAGCCTTCTTCGCCTTCGTTGTAAATTCCGAGAATTGCTTTTTTGCGGGGACCGTTATCAGAAGATCTGTATTCTTCTACAGGAACGCTAAAATTGTATTCCCTTGAAATTGCGTAAACCTTGCCCTGCGAAATTTCTACAGAAGCTGTTGGAATGGACTGTTTTGGAAAAATCGGGTTGAAATTCATCATTTGTATATTGAGAGTTCCCAGATTTGTTGTTTTGAGACGGAATTTATATTCCACACTGCTTGGGCTTGAAAGTGGCAGGCCAGGTCGGGAATCCATTGTTGTTAAAGGATATTTTGTTTTTTCTTCACCTGTAAAATCTTCTTTTTGATCCAGATAAAAGTGAAAATACAGCTTTGAATCCGAATCAGTTTCAAAAGTCAAAAATCTGCTCTGATATGGAATGTCATATCTCAAGGGCGACTTAACGCTTTTGTTATTAAGCACATAAGAATGCTTTATAGTTTCAAAATTTTCTATTTTGATTTGAGGATACTCTAAAGCATCAAGTTCTTCATCAGATAGATAATGATTTACAAAGTCTACGATTTTTTCTGATTTTTTGGTGTTTTTGTTGTTACAGGATAGGAATGTAAAAAGAGTAAGTATTGAAAGGAAAGCAAGTAATTTCTTCATAATGTCTAATAATACTGAAATTTTGCAATAAAAAATATGGGAGCAAAACTCCCTTTTTTTCAAGATTCTTTTTTTTCATAAATATTTCAATAGTCACTCAGACTAATTATTTCCATGGAGGATTCATTTTTATGAAAAAAATTAGAAAACTTTTAATTTCTACCGCCCTGCTTCTTGCTGCATGTGTTGTACCTTCAACATTTATCAGTTGTGCTGATAACAGCGAAGAAGATTCACCAAAACAAAACTTTGGCCTTAATTCTATTGTTATTGTTCAGGGACTCAAATACGAAGTAGTTAGCAATACTATTTCATCTTCAAGAAGTGTAGCTCGTGCTGCTGGAACAGATGCTGCTGCCATTTCTATTGAACGAACAAAGAAATTTGCAGAAGAAAGCTTTGGAAGCAATATTCTTCTTTTGAGAGTTTCTGGAAAAGTTACAGTTCCACAGGGAGAAAAAGATAAGTATATAAAAGCTTACAATGCAGTAATGCCTTCAACAATTCCGACCGGATTCTATGAGACAGATTTCTTCAATTACAATGGCACATCAGATGATAAAAAAGTTCATTATGCTGATACATACCTTGTTCTCGGAAGTGCAGATGTGAACAATGTTGTAGGAAACATCAAAGCTACCTGGAATTCTGGCGTTACAAATTCTTTCAAGGATGCAGACGGCAGCACAAAAACTTTGTCGGAAATGCTCATTGCATACAACACAGAAGCAATCAGAAATGTTGCTCCGGAAGAATTCAAGACAACAAAAACAGACGATTATGTTCTCAAAAACACATTCACAAACTCAGATGGAATCGTAATCAAAGAAAGTTCACCTGTTCCAAACTGCGGATATTATAGAGAAAGCAAAACTAAAAAGCCAACAGCCGCTGCTAATCATCACATTTACTGGAACGATGACGGTTCTTTCAACATGGCTGACATTGACCTTTATCCTGTTTATGGAAACACTAAAGGTTACTACGGTGCAGCTCTTAATGTTTGCAACGACAATGGCACTTACAAATATTACATCAGCGGTTATAACTCGACAAAAACTGAAAAAACACCATTTACATTTACTGATGGAAAATTCAAAACTGAAAGCATCAAGCTTGAAACTCTTACAGAACTTCAGTTTGGTGCAGATGTAACTCATTATGACAGCCAGACTCTTCCATACACAGAAGCAATCAGAACAATTCCAATTTCCTTTGTATTAAAGGACGACGGAACAGTGGATTTTGGCGAAGAAGTTTATGCATGGGCAGAAAACTGGACAAAAGAAATAATAAAAAATAATCCAGATAAAGCAGGTGCTTATAAAGACTAATCTGTGAAAAAAACGGTCATTGAGTTTACCCTCGTGACCGTTTATTATTATTTGAGACCTCCGGATCAAGTCCGAAGGTGACACTAGTTACCACCGAAGGTGACAATGCACATGTCATTGCAGAAGCTGACTGTCTGTCATTGTCGGGTTTGACCCGACAATCTCTCTTAGAAACCTCCGGATCAAGTCCGAAGGTGACATGAAGTCGTAGTCCGTAGGTGACATGAAGTCGTAGTCCGAAGGTGATATTAATTATTTATGCCAGTATGAAATCATTTCCAAAACTCTTCTATATTTTTACTTTTCTCACTTTGAATTTCATGCTGACAGAACTGCATGCAGAATCCTGGCCTGCAGACGACCTTTTTAACAGCTGCAAAATTGTAACTTACTCCATTGACAATTACATAGAAACACAAAGTCCTTCAAACCAAAAATCAATGATTTCAAGCATTACAAATTTTGAGGAATCAATCACAAAGTTCAATGAATCATCGGAAGGCAAAAATTTAAGGCAACAGAACAGGGATTTAAGAGTCTGCATCGACAGAATTCACGCCGTCAGCAAAAATGTTGCCATCTCTCAGACCTGTTCAAATTCAGACTATGAATTCATCAGGCGGGAAGCTATTACATTACAGACCTTTAGAACGAATACTTTGGAACAGGCCTTTTCAGAAATAAACAAAGGCAAAAAGAATTTAAAAATCCTGCTCATAATTATTATTTCTCTTGTAGCCGTCACAATTCTGACTGTCATATTTTTCAAAATCCGAATCCACAACTCCAACAAATTCACAAAAAAGATTATGGAAACCCAGGAACAGGAAAGAATCAAAATTGCAAGAGAACTTCACGATACTGTTGCACAGCAGCTAAAATCCCTTCAGTTTGAGGCAGAGGCTTCAAAAAATCCCAAACTGGTTGAAATTTCTGGGGAAAGCATCAAACAAATCCGGGCAATCTGTTACAACCTTATGCCGCCGGACTTTAATCTTGTGGACTCAAAAGACAGATTCATCCACAGCATCGGTTTTATGTGCGACCAGTTTACCCAAAGAACAGGAATAAAATGCTCATTTGTGGCTGATGAAAATCTTGAAATAAATGCAGAACCAGAATCTTTGCTCAACCTTTTCAGAATAATACAGGAAGCCCTTACAAACATAGAAAATCATTCACAGGCGCAAAAATCTTCAGTAATACTTCGCCGTGGAAAAGAAAATTCATTGATCATAATCATAAGTGACGACGGAATCGGAATTGATAAAACTGTCTTAAGCGGCAAAGAAAATCATTTTGGACTGAAATCCATGAGAACAAGAGCCGAATTCATTGGTGCAAGCTTTAACATCACCAGCGAAAAAGACGACGGAACAAAAATCAGGATAGAAATATGAAAAAAATACTGCTTGTAGATGATCACAATATAATTTTGACAGGACTCAAACTCTGGCTGGAACAGAATTCTGAGTGGAAAACAGTGGGAACCTTCACTACGGGAGAAGAGGCAATCTGTTTTCTGCAAAATCTGGAGACCGAAAAATTACCAGACATTGTCCTTTTTGATGTTCAGCTAAAAGAAGAATTGAGTTTTCCGTATATCAAAGAAATTCGCCAGCAGTTTTCCTCATTAAAGATAGTTATTTATTCAATGTTTGATTCAACAGGTTACATTCTGACGGCAAAAGATTGCGGTTCCCAGGGATATGTTTCAAAATCCGAACCCGAAACAAAGCTTCTTGAAACCCTGGAACGAATCTACAACGGCGAAGAATGTTTTGACCTCATCGAACCAACAAAAATGACAAAGATAAATCAGCTTTTTGACCTGATGACTAAGAAGGAACGAGAAATCTTCCAGATGATTCTGATGAATTTTACAAACCAGCAGATTTCAAAAAATCTCCAGATAAAAGTCCACACCGTAGAAAAATACACCAGCTCTATATACGAAAAAATCGGTGTCACATTCCGCGAACAGATCTGGGAATTGTACAAGTAAAAAGGTTTTTGAAAAAAGTCGCCAAACAGAAATAAAAGTGTACTTCAAAAGTTTGAGGCAATCTTAAACCTTTTTAATTTTGACAGGTTAGATGACAGTGGTTTGTAAAAGGGCAGACTCGTTATTCATCATCAAAATTTAACCTTGGGCGTTTGTGCTTGTGATTAAGCTGAGATTTATTGTTCTGTTTAAAATCACTTTCTGTAAGAAGCACCATGGATTTTTCGCTACGCTGTCTATTATGCTTGTCTTCCTGATTTAAGTAGACGGAGTTTAAGGCATTTTTTATGAGAATGTTATTTACTGAATCAAGATGAATTGAAATATGTAATGTGGAAGAATCTTCTAATTCTCTTACGGCCTGTTCAAGATCTTCAATTCTGATTGTAGAATTCTTTTTATTTGTGATTTTATGGGCATTTCTTATTTCTTTTACGAGAATACTGTCGTGGTAGGGGGCCTGTTTATTTTTAAGTTTTACGAGAGCTTCTTTGATTGAAGTAACTAATTCTGACATTATTCATTAATCTCCAATAATTAACATAGATGTATTCCAGGTAATTTACAATAGATGATGATAGTATTAAAATGTAAAAAGTTATTCATAAAGGAGTTTATATGAATTCAATTGATTTAAAGGCTCTTAAAGCCAAAGCAAAAGAACAGATGAGTTTTAGTGGAGATATTTTTTTTACATATCTCATCGTAATTTTGCTCGTAAATGTTGCTCTTGAATTAGTAGCAAGTTTTACTCTTGGATTGGGAACAATTTTTGTAACAGGTCCTCTCAGCGTTGGTCTTGCAGTGTACATGATTCAGGTTGCAAAAGGTAACAAGCCAAAGCTTGAAGAAGTATTTAATTACTTCAAAGATGTATTTACAAAGAATTTTGTAAATACAATGGTATCTGGTCTTGTAGTAGTAATTCTTCTTAGCATTGGATATTTCTTCTTTGTTATTCCAGGAATCTACCTTACATTAAGATATGCAATGGTATTCTATATTCAGGCAGATCATCCAGAAATGGACGGTATGTCAGCTCTTAAAGCTTCAGCAGAAATGATGAAAGGTCACATGATGGAATTATTTATTTTCCAGCTTTCATTCATTGGTTGGTGGTGTCTCGTATTCTTTACATTTGGTCTTGCTGGAATTTGGGTTGGTCCATATATTGCAGCAGCTACAACTAACTATTATGAAGCACTCAAAGGAAATGCTCCTGAAGCAAAAAAAGTTGAAGCTGTTGAAGAAAAAACAGAATAGTTTTTACTGTTGATTATTTACCGCCTGTAAACACAGGCGGTTTTTTTATGCCTTATGGTTTTATCTTGTTAAGTTTAATATAATAGACTTATAAGGAAATAAATTGGAGACTTATATGAACGGCGTATCAGAAAAAAAACTTAAAAATTATGTACTTTTATGGGCTCTGGCGGGAATCTTTGGATTACATCAATTCTATGCAGGAAGAAAAACCCCTGGATACGTGCGTCTGTTTACTTTTAGTGCATTTGGAATACTCTGGCTGTATGATGGTTACATAATGTTTGTCAAACAGCCTGATGATAATAACGGATATAAAATTTCAAATTGGGAGTAGAAAATGAAAGTAATTCTTTTTAATGGAAGCCGCAAGGATAAAGGCTGTACTTTTACAGCACTTGACTGTGTTGCCAGAGCTATTGAAAGCGAAGGTATTGATGTAGAAATTATGAATGTAGGTCGCCGGATTTTTAATGGTGAAATTGAAGCTGTAGTTGAAGAAGCTTCTGCAAAAGTAAAAGAGGCTGACGGGCTTGTTTTTGGATCTCCTGTTTATTGGGCAAGTCCAAGCGGCGAAATCGTTACATTTATGGACAGATTGTGGGGTGCTGCAGGAGACGCTTTAAGATTTAAGCCGGCTGCTTCAATTGCGACATGCCGTCGTGCTGGAAATACAGCAACCCTTGATGTAATCAACAAGTATCTGGCTTATAGTGCAATGCCAATTATTACCAGCTGCTACTGGAACGAAGTACATGGAAAAACTCCTGAGGATGTCCTTAAAGATGAAGAAGGAATTCAGACTATGACAATGCTTGGAAAAAATATGGCATGGATTTTAAAATCCATTGAAGCCGGAAAGGCCGCAGGCGTAAAACAAAGTGAATGGCCTGATAAAATTTATACAAACTTTATTTAATTCCGCGTCAGGGATATTAGTGGTGCCCGGAGGGCAATATAAAGGGGCTGTCCAGTAAGTATCAACCTTGAGTTTGTCGAAATGACCATTGCATTAAATGTGATGGTTTTGACAAGCTCAAATCGTAGGTTGAGCTTTTGGGACAGCCCCTTTTTATCGAAGGCGAAAGCCGCAGCCACGGTTAGCCCGACCCGCAGGGGGACGCCCGTATGGAATAAGTGAATTTTTTCTGATAAAATTTGTTTATGGACTTTGATTCAGACTACCTGACAAAACAGATAATAGCTTATATCGGTAACAAGAGAAAACTCATTTCTTTGATTTATAAGGCCATTGAAGAATCTGATATTGAAATTCATGATGGAATTCGGTTTGCAGATTTATTTTGTGGCAGTGGTGTTGTAAGCCGTTTTGCAAAATATCTGGGTTTTGAGGTTCATTGTAATGACTGGGAGCCTTATGCAAAAATTATAGCTGAAGGTTATGTTAAGACTAATCCAAGTGACATTATAAAAATTTTTGGTAGCAATGAAAAATTTGAGGAACTGCTGGATAAAATTAACGGACTTGATGTTTCGGATGAAAAAGAACTCTATATTTCAAAATACTATGCTCCTCATAGCGAAGATATAAAAAAGGCAGACTACAGGACAGAACGTCTTTTTTATACAAGGCAGAATGGACTTTCAATCGACAAAATTCGTAACTTCATAGAAGAACAATATCCACCTGAAGAAAATATAGCCTTTGAGGGAAAATCGGACATAGTTAGAAATCTTCTTATTGCAAACCTGCTTTATGAAAGTGCTACACACACAAATACAAGCGGTGTTTTTAAGGCTTTCCACAAAGAATTTGGAGGGCATGGGAAAGACGCATTAAAACGAATTCTGAGCCCTATACGATTGAATTCCCCTGTGTTATTTGAAGGCAAAGCACCTGTTTTTGTTTATAACGAAGATGCCAATAAACTGGTAAGGAAGTTGCCTATAATGGATGTTGTCTATCTTGATCCACCTTACAACCAGCATCAGTATGGCAGTAATTATCATATGCTAAATACGATTGCACGGTGGGATAAAATTCCAGAGCCACTGAATCTTAACGAAAAGGGCGTACTGGAAAACAAAGCAGGTATACGACAGGACTGGGTTAATACAAGGTCGCCTTATTGCTACAAAGATAGTGCAATAGAAGCTTTTGAAGATCTTATAAAGAATATTAATTCACGTCTTATTCTCATAAGCTACAGCTCTGATGGAATTATTCCCTTTGAAGAAATGAAGCGAATTTGTCTTGAAAAAGGGTTTGTTTCAATTGTAACAAGCGGATATACAACTTATCGGGGGGGTAAGCAAAGCAACAGCCGGGTAAATGCAGACATTGAATTTATCCTTGCTATTGATACCTCAAGAAAAGCAGAAGTTGTTTGTGAAGAAAAAATTGACAGGATCGTACTTGAAAAAAAAGTACTTATGATGCTTAAAAGAAAATATAGTGCCCTAAGATTAAATGAATTGTTTGAAACTCAGGATGAAAATTCCATGGTACTAAAAATTGGAAAAAGGGAATTGGTTTTTCCATGTACTGACAGATATATTCTTGGGGTTCCTGAAGGACTTGAAGATTTAAGTAAACTGGAACTGGAAACTGTTCTTAAAGCTCTTGAATCTTCTGTGTTTGAGACAAAGGCTGAAGAACTGGAACAGCTTCTTGAAATGTGTAAGAAAGGGTGTGCTTCTGAGAAAAAATATACCCGTTTGATTCCATCTACATTAAAGAAATTTGCTCAAAAAAAATATAGAGATTTGTATTACCAGATGCTTGAGAAAGTGGAAGGATTTAAGAATCAGAGAGCAGAACTTTATCAAATTATTGAAGATAAAGTAAAAGAAGTAAAAGAAATAGCAGAAATAAGGTTCAATACATAAAAAAACTACCGAACGGTTGTTAGGAAACGACCGTTCGGTAGGTAAAATTATTCATGGATATGTCTTAAAGTCCAACTTTACGGTGTTTTTTATTTAGAGACTGTATATCCGTTCTCTTTGGCAACCTTGTTAAGATCCCAAGCGTTTTTTGTATCAGGTTCGTATTTGTTAGCAGATTTGTTGAAAACCCTGTTCATAATAAGGTCTCGGTTAGCATACTCAGCTTTATAAAGTTTTTTAGTAATGATTGCAGAGTCTTTATAGCGTTTGTCTGCGTTGTCTTTTGAAGGTTTTACTTTGCCTTTGATGCCATCGAAATTTACGTTGTAAGACTTCCAGCCGATGTCAGAACAGTCGCCTTCAAATTGAGGAGCTTTGCCTACATAGTAAAGCATTGGATTTACGGAGCCAGGGCCCTGGAACTTAACGTTTACAATTGCACACTGGTCGTAGTAGTTTTCTTTAGCTTTTTCGATAGCAGTTGCGCGGCGGGCAAAGAAGGCAGTCTGGTTTTCTTCTACATTAACTGTCGAATTGTAAAGAACAAATCCTTTTGGAACCAGGTTTTCTTCTTTAAGACCTACGCGGCATTCAAAAAGATAAGCACGATCTTTAACATAACGAACGCAGTTGAAGTCACAGTTTTCGAAAAGTGCACATTCAACTCGTCCCCATACATAGTCTACATCTCCTTCTACATAGCAGTTATAGAACCAGCATTTTCCTGATATCTGCATTGTGTCCTGGTGACCTTTGAAAGAACAGTTGTACGCTGTAAGGTGCTTGTTGTTAGCTTTGTGGAAGAAAATTGTTTCTGCCTGTGCGTTACCTGAAGCGTATGGAACGGCTGTTGAATATACTTTTTCTCCGTCTGCGGAGTTGATTAAAGTTACATTTTCAAGAGTAAGGTCAGCTTCTCCCAGGAAGTAGAATGAAACCCGAGTGTCCTGCTTTGCATTAAGATCATTGCAGTTTACGTATTCGATAACACAGTTGTCACCGCGGTTGTTTCCTTTTGGTCCCTGGAGCACGATGTCTGCTTTGCCTTTGTAACGCAGGAGTTCATAGTATTTACCTGCAGCAAGAGAGATAACAACTTTTCCTTCCATTATTGCAGCAGTATCGAGAGCAGCTTGAATGGAGTGGAAATCAGCGGTGTTGTCTGGGGAGATAGAGTTGTTTACAGTAATTGTATTTCCTTTGATCTCTGTAGCAGCTTTAGTTGTAAAAGACCATTCGTTTACACCAGGAAACTTAACACTGTAAGTTGTTGATGGTTTAAGTTTGCCATTGTGAGGTGTAACAAAAACAGTTGTTTTGTCACCACGAATGAGCTGTGGACCAACATTGATCGATGTTCCATCAGCAAAAACCTGAACTTCATCTACTGCAGCGATTGTATCAATAACTGCTCCTGAAGCGTCAAGAATTTCTACTTTTGTATCTGCAGCAATTGCTGGTTTTTGATCAAAAGTAACCATAAGCTGTGTGTCGTAAGCAGCGTCGGAAGCACCGTTTGCAGGGTACAAAGTCTGAGCAAATGCAGCAGAAACCAGGGCACCTGTGACGGCAGCAGCAAGAAGTAACTTTTTCATTTAATAGAATCCTCCTAAAAATTATTTATTAAATGATGAATATAAAATTAATTATACTATGGTCCAAAATACAAGAAAAGATGATAAAATGGTATTGAGGTAATTTATGTACAAAAACCCCATTATTGTTTGTGACTATTCAGATCCTGATGTATTGAAGGTTGGGAATAATTATTTTCTCGTTGCCTCAAGTTTTAACTTTACACCTGGCCTTCCAATTCTTGCTTCAAATGATCTGGTACACTGGAATCTTGTTAATTATGCAGCAGAGAATATTCCTGTTGCCAGATATCAATATCCGCAGAATGCACAGGGAATTTGGGCACCTTCTTTTTCGTGTCATAATGGTAAATATTACATAGTAGTTGGATTGCCGGATGAAGGAATTTACATCACTGAAACTGATGACATTCTTGGACGGTGGAGTCCTCTCAAGCAGGTAATATCCTCTAAAGGATTTATTGATCCATATCTTTATTGGGAAGATGATGATCATGCCTATATTGTACATGCCTATGCAAAAAGCCGATGCGGATTTAACAGTAAAATCGGAATGCTGGAATTTGATACAAAGACTTTCCGTTGTAGTGGTGAAGATAAAATCATTTATGATGGCACAAAAACCCAGCCTACAATCGAAGGGCCAAAAGTTTACAAAAAAAACGGATACTATTATATTTTTGCACCGGCCGGGGGTGTTGGTGATGGCTGGCAGACAGTTCTTCGTTCAACAAATTTAAGTGGACCTTATGAAGAAAAAATTGTTCTGGTTGAAGGAAAATCGGGGATTAATGGTCCTCATCAGGGATCTCTTGTTGAAACAGATACAGGGGAAAGCTGGTTTATTCACTTTCAGGAAAGAGGAATATACGGTCGCATTACCCATCTTGAACCTGTAAAATGGGTGGATGACTGGCCGCTCATGGGAACATCAGTTAAAGACGGCAAAGTACCAGGCGAACCAGTAGTAAGATATCGTTCTCCTAAAATTAAAAATAAAGGCCCGAAACTTAAACCGTACAAAAATTGTTTGAGAGCTTTTGAGGGGGGATCCCTGGAATGGCAATGGAACGGTAACCACGAAGAAACTTTTGCAAAAAATAAGGGAATCCCGGGGAAGGATATTGAAGCTTTCCGTCTTAATGTGCTGAATGTATCTTCATATTCCAACGAAAACGTACCGGTGCTTTGGAATTCTTCAAATGTTTTGACTCAGAAAATACGTTATGAAGGGTTTTATTTTAAAGCTTATGTTGATGTATCGGATCTTAATATTGGGGCACGTACTGGAATTGTTTATTCAGGGGAAGAATATGCGGCCCTTGCAATAGAAAGGACAGTAAACGGGCTGGAAATGGTTTTCTATAAATCGGTCAATAAAAAGCTAACTGATATGGTGCGGGATGAAGAAGAAGAGTATAGAGAGGTTATTCCGTTTAATGTAAATCAGGAGAGGATTGCACTTAAGCTTGAATTTATACCTTTTAGTGTATATGCCGGAGCAGTCAAACTTAGTATATCCGGAACAGGTTTTATTAAGAGATTTAAATGGACATCTGATTACTTTACTACAGAAAATGCACATTGGGTTGGCGGACGCTTTGGTCTTTTTGCCGTGGGAAACTCAAAAGGAAGTGCATATTATTACAATGTAAAAGTCCGTTACTAATCTGTTATACGATAATCCCAGTTGTGTTTAGGGTAGCGTCCTTTCATTTCCCTGCAAATCTCAATCCAGGCCCCGGTCCAGAAATTTTCCAGATCGGTGGTTACCTGTAAAGGCCGCCTTGCTGGTGACAGCAGTTTAAGAAGAACCGGAACATTGCATACTTTTGGTGTGGTAAAGCAGCCGAATACCTGTTGAATGATAATTTCAATAACGGGCTGAAAAAGGTGCGAACGAACGTTAGTTAGATTATCAAATATATTAAAATTGCTGGAATTTGCATGATTTTCATAAGAAATCCGTGTTTTTTTACCGTTTGGTAGAATAAGAATTTCAGGAACCTCATAATCAATTATTTTACCATCAAGATACCAGTACAATCCGGAATAAATGTTGTCCTCTTTTACTGTCGTAGAATTGATAAAGGGCAAAAGCCATTCTTCCGGATACTTACAGAGATTTTCCAGTTTGCTGTAAAGAACAGAAGATAGAGTTGAATCGTTACAGTGTTCTGCCAGAAATGCAGCGCGTAAAACAAGTGATTCAGATTTGATGCTTAAAGGAAGATTTGAAAATCCATCTTCTTTAATTTGAGTGCAAAGAGCTTTTTTAAAATCATCAGGATCAGTCGGGAGGTTTGTTTCATTAAGAATAAGTTCTCCAAGCTTAGTTTGCAAAGTTTTTTTGACTTTTCCAGTGTCTTTTTCAAACCATACTTTTTCAACTTCAATTTTGTGTTCTTTAATAAAATTTTCAATTTCCTTCTGCGATACGGTTTCAAGAGAATAGATTTTAGAATTTCCGGTTCCAGCAGTTACTTCAGGGGCCACAATCCATTCTGAAGGTGAACTTATAGTTGTAGTGAAGACCGCCTTGCGTCCAGTAATAAATTGATAGGTTACAGAGTCTTTACCATCGCTTTTACATAATTTACCAAGACGGTCAGGAAACCCCTTTAAGAGGAGCTTAATAAACGACCATTCCTCAGTATTAGAGGGTTTGTATGTAGAAAGCTTTTTTATTAATGACCGACGGAACTTTTCCTGAATCAGGGGAGATGATTTATTATATTGAGAGTACTTTATAACAAAATCCAGGGCATCTTCAGTGTGATTTGAACCTTTACCGTAAAGAAGTGCAGCTGCAAAACGTGGAGAAACACCTAAGCTAAGTGCCGATTTTCCATCATTTGTGATTTTCCCATTATGAAGTAAGCCAATTTGTTCCAGAAACTGGACTGCAGAGTTCCAGGAAGAAAGTGATGGACAATCCAGCCAGCTTAAATCCTGCGGATTTGAGGCACCCCAGGCAGCACATTCCAGTACAAGGGAACTTAAATCTATTCTTAAAATCTCTGGAGAAACTTCTCTTGGAACAGGGTCATGTTTGTTCCACATTCGGATACACTTTCCCGGCATAAGTCTGCCTGCACGTCCTGAACGCTGATCAGCACTGAACTGACTGATTTTTTCTGTAACAAGCTGATCCATTCCCAGAGATAAATTTATTTTATTTATTCTGCAAAATCCTGAATCAAAAACCGTTGTAACACCAGGTACAGTAACAGAAGTTTCTGCTATTGCAGAAGAAATTATGATGCGTCTTGGTGAATTTAAGGGAACAGGGGAGAGAACTTTTTTTTGCTGTTTAAGGTCAATTGTAGAATGTAGGACTAGAATTTCTGCATCATCTGAAGACAGTGATTCTTCAAGTTCTGTTTTTAGTTTTTGAATTTCATATATTCCAGGAAGAAATACAAGAATGGAATCTGTACGAAATCCAGCTAACGAACGGTCGTTTGATAAACTTATGCCATCAGAATTTCTTAAAAATTCAGCTAAAACAGCAGATTTGAGGGAATTTTTATCATCGTACTGAATTTCAACAGGAAACTGACGTCCTGGAATCTGCATTACTGGAGCAGGTTCATTGTTTGTGGTGCCTAGATATTTTGAAATTTTTTCAAAATCCATGGTAGCACTCATAATTATTACAAAAAGATCATCCCGCAAGGCCATGGCTTCTTTTAGAAAAGCAAGAGCCAGATCTCCATGAACAGATCTTTCGTGAAACTCGTCGATAACAACAACCTGAACATCCTCAAGTGATGGATCAAGCTGCAGGCGGCGGGTCAAAATAGCTTCCGTAATAACTTCAAATCTTGTCTGCTTAGAAGTAACACTTTCAAGATGGAGCGTGTATCCGGAAGTTTGACCAGTTTCTTCACCAAGAAGTTCTGCTACACGACCGGCAATGGCAACAGCCGCCAGGCGTCTTGGTTCAAGCATGAGGATTTTGCCTGAAAAGTTTTCCAGAAGAGAAAGTGGAACGGCGGTGGATTTTCCAGCGGCAGTCTCTGCAGTCAGGATTAAAAAATGGCTTGAAGATTTTTTAAGTGTATTTGAAATTTCCTGAAGATAGGGAGCAATGGGAAGATTCTGAATTAAAGGGTTCATATCAACATACCTTAATAATCAGTGAGACCGGCAGCTTCCAGCAGCGATTTTGTGTATTCATGTTTTGGATTTTTTATGATTTCCATAGCCGGGCCCTCTTCTACGATTTTTCCCTGATACATTACACCGATTACATCTGCCATATAGGAAACAACATTCAGATTGTGGCTGATAAAAAGGTAGGTTAAACCCATGGATTGCTGCATGGATTTGAGGAGATTTAAAATCTGTGCCTGAATAAGAACATCAAGAGCACTTACACTTTCATCGCAGATAACAAACTCCGGATTTAATATCATGGCCGCAGCAATTGCCACTCTCTGACGCTGGCCTCCTGAAAGCTGGTCCGGAAATTTTTCAAGAGCATCTGGTGGCAGACCGATCAAGGTGCGCATCTCGTTAACCAGCAGCTTTCGTTCCTTTCGATTTTTTATATTGTGAATTATAAGAGGTTCTTCAATAATCTGTCCAATTTTCATTTTGGGATTGAGTGAAGAATAAGGATCCTGAAAAATAATCTGACAATGCTTACGGAATTCTTTAGCTTCATTTTTGGAAAGGCTGGAAATGTCTTTTCCATTAAAAATTACAGATCCAGAATCAGCATGTTCAAGATTACAGATGATTGAGCTTAATGTTGATTTTCCGCAGCCAGATTCACCTACAAGGCCGTAACATTGTCCTTTGGCAATGGAAAGAGACAAATTATCAACAGCAGTAATTTTTCTATGACAGTCTTCAAAGGATTTAGTTATGTTTTTGCACTCAAGAATTATCTGAGAATTACTCATTATTCTGCCTCCTGAAGAAAGTCCTGTGAGTCAAAATACGAAGGAAGTTTGGTTCTTTTTTTAGAAGGGTCTGGAATAGAGTCGATTAGAGCTTTTGTGTAGGGATGCTTCGGGCTGGTAAAAATTCTGTCAGTAGGACCTTCTTCAACGATTTTGCCTTTGTACATTATGTAAACTCTTGAGCACATTTTTTTTACAACTGTAAAGTCGTGGGTAATAAGAAGAAGAGCTGTGTTGAACTTTTGATTTAAGTCTTTAATGATTTTTAAAATTTCATTTTGAGTAGAAACATCAAGGGCTGTAGTAGGTTCATCTGCTATTAATAATTCGGGATTTGTCATTAAAGCTGAGGCAATCATAACCCTCTGACGCATTCCGCCGGAAAGTTGATGGGGATAACAGTTAAACAGATGCTCCGGATCTTTTAGATCTGTTAGTTTTGCCAGTTCCAGGGCCTTTGTGTGAGCATCAGATTTGCTTACTCCCTTAATGATTGCACTTTCTTCAATCTGACGGCCAATTTTTAACAGAGGGTTAAGACAGGTCATTGGTTCCTGAAATATCATTGATTTGCCGTTTCCGTTAAAGGTAATTACTCCCTCTGAAATTCGTGCACTTTCTGGCAGCAGGTTCATGATACTGAGGGAGGTCATGGTTTTTCCAGAGCCAGATTCTCCTACAAGTGCTACAAATTCTCCAGCATTGACAGAAATGTTAATTTTATCTGTTGCTTTGAAGCTGCCATTATCTGAAGGAAATTCTATTGTAAGGTCTTTGATTTCTAAAAGGCTCATTTATTTTCGTTAACCTCGCTGATCCCGTCTCCCATAAGGTTAAAGCCCAGAACTAGAATGATAAGAAAAAGGGCCGGAATAATTACGCCTAAAGGATACCTGAAAATTACGTGCTGGGCTTCATTAAGAATGCGTCCGAAGCTAGGGTGCGGTGGCTGAACTCCAAGACCAAGATAACTTAGGCCTGATTCACTTAAGATGGCAGAAGAAAAAGTCAAAGTGGCTGTTACTGTCAGTTCTGGAACAATATTCGGGAAGATGTGCAGGAAAATGATTCTAAGGTCTGAGGCCCCTCTTGCTTTGGCGGCAGTTACAAATACGGCTTTCTTGTATTTGAGGACACCCCCTCTTGTGATTCGTGTAAAGCGGGGTATGCTCATGATGCAAAGGGCAAGAACTGTAACTTTAATGTCCGGTTTAAGAACTGCAATCAGCATTAGTGCCAGAAGAATCCCTGGAAATGCCATCTGTGTACTTATAAGTTTCATTATGAAAAAATCAATTTTTCCACCAAAATATCCGGAAAAAGCTCCGAGGAACGTACCTGTAATAAGTCCGAAAACCATAACAGTAAACCCGATTACAGTTGAAATTCGGATTCCAACCATTATTCTGGAAAGAAGGTCGCGGCCCAGGTTATCTGTACCAAGCAGATGCTGAAGTGATGGTGATTGCAGTTTTGACGAGATGTCCATATGGTCCGGGGGATAAGGTAGCCAGACAAATCCTGCCAGCATAACAAAAAAAACTACCCCTGCGAAAACAAAACCAGTGATGAATTTTTTATTCTTAAAAAATTTTCTGACCATAATCTGTGACTTTATTTTATCTTATTACTGATTTTTTGATAATAACCTGAATGTAAAATCTAAAGTATTGGCTTGACCGGTCTATGCAAAAATAATACTTTAAAATCATGCTTAAAGGAAAAACAGTTTTACTTGGTGTCACAGGCAGTATTGCGGCCTATAAATCAGCTTCACTGGCAAGTCTTCTTGTTAAAAATCATGCAGATGTTCATGTTTTGATGACAGAATCTGCTAAAAACTTTATAACCCCAATTACTTTTGAGACTTTAACTGGTAATAAGTGCCTGACTGATACTTTTGATAGGAATTTTGAATTTAAAGTAGAACACGTTTCTCTGGCATCTAAAGCAGACCTTTTTATTATTGCTCCTGCTTCTGCAAACGTTATTGCAAAGGTTGCTCACGGTCTGGCTGACGATATGCTTACAACTACTTTTCTGGCTTGCCGTTGTCCTAAACTTATTAGTCCGGCCATGAACACAAATATGTACGATAATCCAATTACTCAGGATAATCTGAAGATTTGCGAAAGATATGGCATGAAAATAATTGAACCTGCTTCTGGTCGTCTTGCCTGTGGAGATACTGGCAGAGGAAAAATGCCTGAACCGGAAACTCTTTTTAAATATATTGAAAATGAAATTGCATGTCCTAAAGATCTTAAAGGCAAAAAAATCCTTATAACAGCAGGTCCAACACAGGAAGCAATTGATCCTGTCCGTTACATTACAAATCACTCTACTGGAAAAATGGGTTATGCAGTTGCACGGGCTGCTGCAGACAGAGGTGCAGATGTAGTGCTGGTTTCTGGTCCTGTTGATTTGGACCCGCCATTATTTGTAAAGACAGTTAAAGTTAAAAGTGCAGCTGAAATGTTTGAAGCCGTAAAAAATGAATTTGAGTCAGTTGATGTAGTAATTAAAGCTGCTGCTGTTGCTGATTTTAAACCTGAGAATACGGCTGATGAAAAAATCAAAAAATCAGGTGAAAACAGTTCAATTCCACTTGTACGCACAGAGGATATTCTCAAATATCTGGGCAGCCATAAAACAAAACAGTTTCTGTGTGGATTCAGTATGGAAACAGAAAATATGCTTGAAAACTCGAAGTCTAAGCTTGAAAGAAAAAATCTCGATATGATTGTTGCTAACAACCTGAAGGTAAATGGTGCCGGTTTTGGAACAGATACAAACGTGGTTACTATAATTACAAAAAACGGAACAGAAGAGCTCCCTATGATGTCCAAATTTGAGGTTGCTGGTCAGCTTCTTGATCGTATTAGAGAGAGGATTTAGGCTTTAATTCTGATTCTGGGATCAATTACAGAATAAAGAATATCAACGGCAAAATTGCAGAAAAGTGTTATTGATGCCAGGTATAGAGTGAGCCCCTGAAGGAGAGGAAAATCTCTGGAAGAAATGGAAGTAACGATAAGCTTACCGATACCAGGTATTGAGAAAACATTCTCAATAATTATACTTCCGCCAAAAATATCAGCCGCAATGAGGCCGAGAGTTGTAATGGAAGGTATAAGTGCGTTCCTGAGAATATGGCGGAATAAAACCTGATTTTCAGATAGTCCTTTGCTTCGAGCTGTTCTAACATAATCATTTTTAAATTCATTTTCTACAGAAGTTTTGACATATCGTGCCAGTATGGAACCTGATCCTAATGAAATTGCAAAAGCTGGAAGAAGAAAAGACTGAAACGAATCACTGCCCATGCTTGGAAGAAGTCCAAGTTTTACGGTAAAAATGATTATTAAAAGAAGAGCAGTACAAAACGACGGAATGCTTATAAAAACCTGAAATCCGTAAAATATTGGACGAAGCAATTTGTTTTTTCTTGTAGCTGCAAAAAACAGACCTCCACCAATTCCTATCAATACAGTAAAAAAAAGTGAAAGAGATGCAAGGCAGAGGGTGGTGGAAAACCTTGAAATAATAATTGAATTAACACTCTGCTTATATTTGTAAGAATTTCCAAGATCCCCTTTAAGGGCACCCTTTACCCAGATCAAATATCTCAGAGCCAGTGGTCTGTCCAGATGGAGTTCATTTTCGAGAACAGCAATCTGTGCTTCATCTGCATCAGCCCCGAGAATGGTAAGTGCAGGATTACCTGGTAAAAGCTGGAAGGTTAAGAAGGTAACCAATGAAACGAAAATAAGAGAGGTAATAAAATCCGAAGCTTTTTCCAGGTAAAATTTCATAACTTACGACCGATAGTTAGCTACCGACCTTTCGTTAGTTAAAATACATTTCTGACAAATTATAGAATGATACGGGATACTGTTTGTAACCGCATAAATTTTTGTCCATAACAACACAATTGTGAAGGTCAGAAAGATAAACAGCAGGTGCTTTTTCGGCAAGGATACGCTGACATTCTTTGAACAGTTCGATGCGTTTTGCAGAGTCTGTTTCAGTTTCTGCCGCTGTAAATAATGCGTCATAATCAGCATCGTTGAATCTGGTGAAGTTTCTTTTATATGTAGAGAAGTATCTGATAAGGATTTCAGAAGGGTCCAGCTTTCCTGAGAAGGAAATAACTGTGGACTGATAGTTTGCTTTTGAATAAACCTGATCAAGCCAGGTAGCCCATTCGATTGGTTCTATAGAACAGTTGATGTTAATGGCAGCCAGCTGGCGGGCAATAATTTGTGCTGCATCAACATGCATCGGATAACTGGCAGGAACAGTAATCTTAAGATTGAATCCCTGTGGATACGCAGATTTAGACATATATTCCTTTGCCTTTTCCAGATTAAATGGTGTTATGTCTTCAAGCTTGTCATTGTAGTATTCGGACATGAGTGGTGAAAAATTTGAATAAATTTTTTCGCCGGCACCATCAAGGGAACCATCGATTACTTCCTGCTTGTTGACTGCACAGCTGATGGCAAGACGTACGTTAAGATCGCTTAATTCAGGAACACTTGTGTTCATGGCAAAAACCTGAGCCATGTTCTGAGGTTTACCGATCATTTTATACTTTTTTTCCAGAGCTTTTGCATTACCGGCAGTAATTTTCTGAATGTAATCCAGCTGTCCAGACTGGAGGGCACTGATGGCAGCAGCTTCATCACTTACGATGTGTATTTCTACAACAGAAATTTTTGCAGCTTTTTCAGGATTCCAGTAGTTTTCATTTTTAGTCAGGGTTATTTTCTGGTGAAGTTCATATGATTCAAGTTTGTAAGGACCTGTACCGTTAGCTTTTACAGTGCCGTATTCAAAACCTTTTTTAAGAACAGGCTGAATAGCAAGAAGAATAAATCCTGCAGCAGGTTTTTTAAGGGTGATTGTCACAGTTGAGTCATCTAAGGCTTCAACTGATTTTATGATATGAAGTTTATCATTACGCTTTGTATAACCGTTTAAGCCGACGAGATTCTGGTAAGTGTATACAACGTCTTCGACAGTAAGATCCTGTCCGTCATGAAATTTTACTCCCTGGCGGATTTTAAAGGTATAAGTGAGTTTATCATCAGAAACAGTGTAACTTTCTGCCAGTTTAGGAAAAACTGCACCTGTGGAATCGAAGCCCATGAGTCCTTCGTAAATATTGTAATTTACAGCTGATGTATCTGTGGCAGCGGATTCCCACGGGAAGAAACTGTCTGGTTCTGTAAGCATGTTCATACGGAGAATGTCGTTTGATTTTTTATTTCCGCAAGAAAGGAGAGTTAATGCTGCAATTGCAGTAAAAAGTGTTTTTATAAGTTTCATATTATTAATCCTGTTTATTTAAGCTAAGGGCAAGCTTGATTCCAGAAAGAACAAGCTCTGGTATGATTGCATCAAAGATACCGTATGATTCAAAACTTTTTACAAAACCTCCGGTACCAATGACAAATGGTTCTGAATCTTTGAAGACTTCTTTTTTAAATGTCCTGGTGATTTCCTTGATGGCACCAAGATTTCCATAGAAATTACCAGATTGAATTGCTTCGATAGTTGATTTTCCGCAGGCATTGTCCGGCATGGCAATTTCTACGTTTGGAAGTTTTGAAGTTCCTGAAGCAAGTGCCTGAACAGAAATTTTCATACCTGGAAGAATTGATCCGCCTAAAAATTCCTTGTTTTTTGTTACGGCAATGATTGTTGTGGCAGTTCCCATGTCTACAATAATCAAATCTTTGTCCGGGTATGCAGCAGTTGCACCCATGGCACCGGCTATAAGATCGGCACCGATTTCTTTTGGATTCGGATACTTTAATTTAAGGCCGGTTTTGATTCCTGCCTGAATAAAAAGCGGGTCGGTTCCAAAATACTTGAGAATTGCATTGGAAAGAGAATAGTTGATAGGTGGAACAACAGAGCAAATTCCAGCCTGATTGATTTCTTTGGGATCGATAGAGTTTTCCCGAAGAACAGAGCGAAGGAAAATACCAAGTTCGTCAGAGGATGAATTTTGATGAGTGGTTTGCCGGAACTGAAGAATCAGTTTGTCATCATCAAATACTCCCCCTGCTATGTTGGAATTTCCTACATCGAGGGTAAGTGTCATAGTACCTGTCCTTTTTTAGATCAAGTCTATATGTAGTGAATTATTTAACAGCGTCACTGCATCCGACGGAAGTCAATGTGCCTTTTTTTAAGATATAACTTTGCTCAAGTGTGGGCAAGACCAGAGGATAAAATCGTTTTTGTATTGAATAAAAATCTATTTTTGTTGTGAAGGATTATGTGTATATGTGTATAATGTAGGAATGAAAATCGTAATTATTGGTGCGGGCTTTACTGGAATTCAGCTGGCTAAACGCCTCGTAAATGGAAAAAATGATGTTGTTTTAATCGACAGCAATGATGAAACTGTTCGACATGCAGGAAATAATCTGGATTGTAAAGTAATACATGCAGATGGAAACAATCTTGATACACTTGAGCAGGCTGGTATTAAGGATGCTGATGCACTTGTCTGTGTAACTGCCAGTGATGAAATCAATATGATTACCTGTTCTCTTGTAGATGCCGTTTATCCAGACATTACAAAAATCGCCCGAGTCCGCAATTATGCATACTATGTGGATACAGCCTCTATCGAAAAAGATGAAAAAAATACCCGGCCTCTTTACGGTGTAGACTACATGGTTCATCCCGATGTAGAAGCTGCAGAAGCCATTGCTAATGCTGCAAAACAAGGGGCTGTTACTGATGTAATTCCCTTTGGTAATGAATATGAGCTTTGTCGTGTAACTGTTGAACCTGGATCACGTCTTGAAGGACAGCAGCTCATGTCCGTCAGAAAAATTATAGACCGTCCTGTTCTTGTTGCTTACGTCGAAAGTGATGGAGAAGCAAAACTACCAAACGGAGATACAGTAATCCATGCAGGGGACTGTCTTGGCGTTCTTTTGAGAAGCGAAGATGTAATGGATTTTATGAAGCTCTGCGGTTCAAAAATCAAAAAGATTAAAAAGATAGCAATTATTGGTGCCGGAAGAATCGGTTCAATTGTTGCTGAAAAGCTTATTTCCCGCAAAAAGAATTTCTTAGCAGGATTGATAGGAAATAGAAAAGGTTTTTCAGCACAGCAGGTAATGATTATTGACAGTGATCAGGAACTGGCAGATGCAGCGGCAGAAAAGTTCCCGACTGCAAAGGTATTTTGTGCCGATGCAGCCGATGAAAGCTTTATTGAAGAAGAAAATATTGATAAATGTGATCTTGTAATTTATACAACCCATAACCATGAATTAAACATAGTAATGGCGGCCTTTATTGAGTCTCTGGGAGTTCAGAATAGTATTGCCCTTGTAGGAAACAATGCCTTTGGAGAAATTGCACGGAAAATCGGTATAGAAGTAGCAATTCCAATCAGAGATACAGTTGTAGACAGCATTATGAGCCATCTTAAGGGCAGTGCTGTAACAGGAGTTCACACAGTAAATGATGGTTCCCTGGAAATTATAGAAGTTTCAGTGAAAGAAAAATCATCTGTAAAAGGCTTTACACTGCGGGATATTGCAGAAAGCGGAAAGTTCCTTATCCTTATGGTACAAAAGGCTGGAACTGACGAATACATAATCCCTATCGGAAGTACTGTGCTTGAAGAAGGTGATGAAGTAGTAATGATCACAACGGCTGAAGCAAATCAGCATGTACTTGATAAATTTGGATCGGCAGACTGATGGATATTTTTACTTTTATAAAGCTCTTTTCTATTATTCTCGCAATCGTTGGCAGCTCCTTTTTGCTGCCAGTCGGTACAGCTGCAGTTATTGGTGAATACGAAGTAATACCTTCTTTCCTTATCCCAATGCTTATAACCTGGAATCTGGGTCTGATATTCTTTTTTTACGGAAGAAAGAAACAGATTAAAATGGGCGTTCGTGGTGTTTTTGTGTTTGTAAGCACTGCCTGGCTTTTTATCAGCCTGTTTGGAGCAATTCCTCTCTTTGCAGGAGGTTATGCTCCTTCTTTTACAGATGCTGTTTTTGAAGCCGTCAGCGGTTTTTCTACTACTGGTGCTACGATTTTTACTGATGTTGAAGCTCTCCCAAGATCAATAAACCTGTGGCGAATGGAAATGCACTGGCTTGGTGGTATGGGAATTATTGCCTTGACAACAGCAATTCTTCCTTTGTTAGGTGTAGGCGGGTTTCAGCTTGTAAAGGCAGAATCTACTGGTCCGGAGAAAGGAAAGATTACTCCAAAGATGGCAAACACTGCCAAAGCACTGTGGTTGATTTATTTAAGCCTTACTGTAATTGAAGCAATTATTTTAATGTTCTGCGGAATGGATTTTATTGATGCTGTAAGCCATGCCTTTTCGACTTTAGGAACAGGTGGATTTAGTTCAAAGAATGCCAGTATTGGAGGATTTAACTCCCTGTCAGTGGAAATTGTTTGTACAGTGTTTATGTTTCTTGCTGGTGTAAATTTCAGCTTGTACTTTTACATAATTACAGGAAAGTTCCAGGATATAAGAAGTAACTCTGAATTAAAGGCATATTTCTGGATTTTTACTATTATTGTCTTCTGTCTGACGCTTACACTCATAAGAACCTACGGAGGATTTGTTCAGGCATTTAGATATTCCAGTTTTCAGGTTGCTTCCGTTATGTCTACAACAGGATATGCAACTGCGGATTTTACAACATGGCCACCGGCTTCTCAGTTCTTTATATTTATTCTGTTTTTTATAGGCGGCTGTTCAGGTTCTACTTCCGGTGGTTTTAAAGTGATTCGCTGGGTTATTCTCGGAAAAAAAGCACGTACGGAGATGATGAGAATGCTTCATCCGCATGGAATTTTCAGTGTACGTGTAGATGGTGCTCCAGGAAGAAATGACCTTGTTTTGAATATTGCCAGTTTTGTTTTTGTATATGCTCTGCTGACAATGTTTTCGACACTTCTGGGGACTATTGGCAATCTTGAGCTTTTCCAGAGTTTTACGGCCAGTCTTAGTATGCTGGGAAGTATTGGACCGGCTTTTGGTCCATTTGCAGATTATCAGTGGATTCCTGGTGCATTAAAATGGTGGTATTGTTTTGTGATGATTGCAGGTCGTCTTGAACTTTATAATCTTTTGATTTTCTTTATTAGTGATTTCTGGAAAAAATAATGAATTTTACTGATATGTCTCAAAGTAAATCTCTGAATTATATGCTGGCAGGGATTACGGTTTTTATCTGGGGCATTACATTTGTAAGTACAAAGTATCTTCTTAATAGTTTCAGTTCTTTTGAAATTTTAATTTTACGGTATGTTACAGCTTATATAGCCTTGTGGATTATTAAACCCGGGTTGTTGAGAGTGCCGGACTGGAAAAGTGAATTATTATTTGCAGGAGCAGGTTTAACAGGAGTTACTTTTTATCAGTTTATGGAAAATACGGCAATTAATTATACACTGCCTGCCAACGTAAGCATTATTGTTTCAATCTGTCCTATGCTAACTGCCATAATTTCTCAGATTGTCCTGAAAGAAAAATTCCTGAACTTGTTCTTTAACATTGGTTTTTTAGTGGCCATAACTGGAATTGTTCTTGTAAGTTTTAACGGGATAGTTCAACTGCATATCAGTCCAAAAGGAGATTTGCTGGCTTTGGGATCGGCAATGTGCTGGGCTTTATATTCACTTTTTGTTTCCAAGGTGAACGGAATGAAGCTTGATCCGATAAAGTCTACGAGAAGGATTTTTTTCTGGGCATTGTTTTTTATGATTCCAATTTCGATTTATGGAATTATCAATGAAAACCCAAAATCCATAGCAGTTATTATTATGGACCCAGAGATTAATAGTGTCAGGTGGGGAAACTTTTGGAACTGGTTTAATCTTGGTTTCCTTGGATTTGGTGCCAGTGCAATGGCTTTTGTTTTCTGGAATTTTGCAGCACGAAATCTTGGAACAGTTAAAACAACTGTTTTGATATATCTCAGTCCTGTTGTGACCATACTTTTTGCATGGCTGATTCTGGGAGACAGAATGACATGGATGGGTGCAGCAGGGGCGGCATTAACTATTTGCGGATTATTAATTAGCAGAATAAAGAAAAACATAAATAAACTGGAGGAATAGAATGAAAAAATTATTTATGGTTGCATCGCTTGTATCACTTGTATTATTTGCAGGCTGTAAAGGTAAAACAAAAGTTGATGAAACTCTGGCAGGTAAATGGGAAACTGCAGTTCTGGAAAAGGATGGTGCAGTTCAGACGCTTGTTATTTCAGATATGAATCTGGAACCAGAAAAAGGTGATATGACAAAGTATAAGATCTGGGGAAATTCTGGAATTAATACTTACAATGGCAATATTGTTATAAAAGATGGAAAAGTTATTCCAGATGATAAAATGCTTTCTACAAAAATGGCAGGAAGCCCTGAAGACATGAGCTTTGAAGATCTCTTTCTTGAAGGACTTACTGGTGCAGATAAGGCAGAAATTATTGTTAATGAATCCGGCGAAAAGTTTCTGGAATTTACAAATTCAATTAAAAAAATAAAGATTACCTTCAAGAAAGGAAACAAAACTAACGGTAGTTAGTCATACTAACACTCGTTAGTTGAATAATTTTGGCTGATAATCTCGAAATGATTCCTGTTTTACTTCGGTTATGATGTCATCTGTTTCTGGACCGCCGATTAAAAAACTTGAATCGGGATTGTGCAGCTTAAAGTTTTTGGCCACTATTCTGCTGTCATAATTTGCATAACAGTATTTGCAAAGATGTGGACAGCAGTTGTAGTGGGCAATATCTCGTGAGGGAAGACAGTTGCAGTATTGTCGCAGCTTCTGAATCTTACCTTCTTTTATAATGAGGCCTGTGGCCCTCTCAATGGTCTCGATCGAAATACAGGCTCCAGGCTTAATTCCTGCACTGCTTAAATCCAGTTTCTCGGCACAGCTTTCTACTGTAATGCCAAATTCACGGGCGATGGAACTGAATGCTCCGGCAATAAATTTCTGGTCTTCTTCAGAAACTTCTTTAAGCTCTGGAAAATTCTTTTTTGTTTTTTCATATAAATCAACAAAGCTGATGATGCACCGTTCGGTGTAACCGGCCAGCTTCTGGCACATTGCTCTGAAGGATCTGATGTGGAAGGCCGCTGTGTAAGTAGAATCTATAAAAATGGGATCATATCTCCAGCATACTTTTTCTTTGCCGGTTTTTTCAGAAAGGTTTATGAAAGAATTTATAACTGCTGATTTTTCGGGAACGTTGGGCTCGATTTCTTTTCCGTAAGGAGTGATTGTTACAAAAAAATACTTGCCGAAGGAATCCAGCTCATTAAGGTATTGAATCATAGGCTCAGGATTTTTTGTGCAAAAGACGAGGCAGTCTACCGATTGTGGATCGAGCCTGTATCGGCTTACCTGTTGTCTATGATATGGATTTCTTACATCTACAAAGCCGGCGTGAATTCTATTTATAAACCATTTTGAATAAAAAGCAGGGATATCTGTTCGTCCGGAAGCAAAAAGAATCATAAAATTAAGTTTAAGTTAAAAATCTGTTTTGTTGAAGACAGATGCTTTTTAGGAAAGCGGAAGCGGCTGGAAGGGTGCCCTTTGGGCAAACAAAAAGGCCTCACGAAGGAGGCCTTTTTGGTCGGAGTCGTAAGACGAAGCCGTGGAAGACGCGACGGCGGCTTGCCGCCGGTCCGCCCAATATTATTTTGCAATAAGTGCGTTCATAGCTTTGATGAAGTCGCTTGGACTTGAAAGTTCTGCTCCACTTACAAGCAGGGCCTGATCAAGAAGAACTTCGGAAACATTTGCAATGTATGATTCGTCTGAAGAAGATTCCAGTGTTTTTACGATTGCGTGATCGGCGTTAATTTCGAGAATAGGTTTAACCTCTGGGGCAGCTTGTCCCATTGCACGCATCATTCTTTCCATCTGGATGCCAGGATCGTTTTCGTCTACAACAACACAAGACGGACTGTCAGAAAGACGTTTTGAAAGAACAACATCCTTTACGCGTTCTGCCAGGGCCTTTTTGATTTTTTCTGCAACTGGTTTGAAGGCTTCTTCTTTTTTTGCAGCTTCTTCTTTGTTAACCCCAAGCTCCTCATCTGAACCTGCACGGTTTACGCCTTTAAGTTCAAAGTCCTTGTATTTCATGAGGCTTGGAATAACGATGTCGTCAATGTCATCTGACATAATGAGAACTTCAAAGCCTTTGTTTTTGTATGCTTCAAGGAGAGGTGAGGCACGAAGATTTTTTTCGTCAGTTCCTGTAATGTAATAGATTGCCTTCTGTTCTGGCTTCATGCGCTGAACATAATCTGCAAAGCTTGTCCATTTTCCATCTCCGTTGCCAGAGTCATCAGTAGACTTGAAGCGAACGATTTCTGAAATTTCTTCGCGGTTTGTGTAGTCTGCGTAGAGACCTTCTTTGAGAGGGCGGTTAAAGTTAGCAACAAATTTGTTCCATTTTTCAATGGCAGTCTTTTCTTCGTCAGTTGGGTTTTCTGATTTACGTGCTTTGTCAGCAGTTTCTCCCATTTTTTTGAATTCACTCAGGAGTTTTTTAACGGAAGCTTTTTTGATGTTGTCCAGGATGGCGTTCTGCTGAAGAATTTCGCGGCTTACGTTAAGTGGTAAGTCTTCTGAGTCAATAATTCCACGGACAAAGCGGAGGTAAGAAGGAAGGAGTTCACGGTCATCGTCTGTGATGAATACACGTTTTACATAAAGTTTAACTCCACTCTGGTAATCTGCCTGATACATGTCGAAAGGAGCCATTTGTGGAACGTAGAAAAGTGTTGTGTATTCCTGCATACCTTCAGCATGTGTGTGAACATAGCTGAGAGGATCTGTTGAATCGTGACTGATAGTTTTGTAAAAATTGAAGTAATCTTCTTCTTTAAGTTCTGATTTTGAGCGTTTCCAGAGAGCTGATGCTGTGTTTACCTGATCAACTTTGTCTTCTGAACCAGTAATGTTTCCTTTATCGTCATATTTGTTCTGTGTGTAGTGAAGGTAGATTGGGAAAGCGATATGGTCAGAATAGCGTTTTACAAGTTCTTCAATCTTCCAGCGAGAAGCGTAGTCTTTGCTCTCGTCGTTCAGCATGATTTCGATGGCAGAACCATGAGTTTCTGGATTATCGAAACCATATTTTTTGGCTGCATCTGAATCTGAAGCAACTTCTTCGATTGAGTATGAGTTTGTGCCGTCAGAAGACCATTTATAAATTTTTGATTCTCCTGCCTTGCGTGTGTATACGTTAATCTGTTTTGCAGCCATGAAAGCTGAGTAGAATCCGACACCGAACTGACCGATAAGGTTTGATTCACCGGCATTTTTGTCTTCGGCAATTTTTTCGATGAAGGCTTTTGTTCCGGAACGGGCGATTGTACCCAGGTTGTTGTTCAGGTCATCTTCGTTCATACCGATACCAGAATCCTGAACTGTAAGGATTTTTGCTGTGTCGTTGAAAGTGATGTCGATTTTTGGATCTTTTTTAACAGATTTATATGCGTCATCTGAAACTGAAAGGTAATTCAATTTGTCCAGTGCATCTGATGCATTAGAAACGATTTCGCGAAGGAAAATATCCTTGTTTGAATACATGCTGTGAATGATGAGCTTAAGCAACTGATTTACTTCTGTTTGAAATTCGTGTTTCATATTTATCTCCAAAATAAAATCATTTTGATGCTAAAAGAATAGAAAAAAAAAGAAAAAAATGCAAACATTCAACAAAAAAAAAGACCGGCAAACTGGAGGAGGCCCCAGATCACCGGTCAAAGTCTTTATGATCAGCTATGAATTACATTGTCCATTTCCAGAATACTGGAACGGCAAAGGCCTTTGTCTCATCACGGGTAAAGAAATCGAATTCAATTCCAACCGAATGATGCTCATTGATTTCATATTCAGCACCGCAAAGAACGGAATAGATGTTCTTGTTTTCATCCTTTGAATCCCCGTTAAAGTCAGCCATTACCTTACCGCCAACAACCAGAAGAAGGTTTTCTGCAGCCGAAAAACCTACATTACATGCAGAATATAGATCATAGTCACTTTCATCATCCTTAAGGCTGAACAGGGCTTCCGCGGCAATTGAAAGCAAGTCATTTTCGAAGGTAACATTGGCATTGATAAGGTCACCGCATTCAACGCCAAAGTCTTCC
>JAZQNJ010000029.1:0-8092 GCA_045627285.1 Treponema sp.
GGAGAAGTCTCTCCCCCAGAGCGCACTGCGTTGCGCTCTCCCCCACTCAGCGGCCTCAAGCGCCGGCCGCAACGCCTGGCTGTTACTTTTCTTTTTTACAAAGATTCATTAAAGAAAGAACAATCATTACAAGAACATTTACAGCCAGCAGACTGATAGCCCCCGCAAGACCAGTTTTGTCAGCAACAGCCCCTACAATCTGAGGCGTAATAATTCCTCCTGCAGCAGCCACCGCCAGCAGCATGCTCACACCAAGATCAGACCCATAAATTGCAGACTTGCAGTTAGAAACAGTTGTAGGGTAAATTCCTGCAAAGAAAAATCCAAGACCTAAAATAGAAACAGTAATTACAGCAAGGTTTGAAGTAGAAATCATAAGAATAAAGAACGCAGCCACAGCAACACAGTCAGCAAAAACAAGCTTTTTAGGACTGATTTTAGAAGAAAGATTAGCAGTTACAAACCGTCCTAAAAGAACAGCAGCCCAGGTAAAGCCCACAAGACTGTTGGCATAGCCGTCACTCATAATTTCACTGGCCTTAAAGTATGTTTTAAACCATCCGTTTACACAGTTTTCAAGTCCCAGATAAAAGAAAAGAAGAATACCTGAAACATAAAAAACAGAGCATTTCCAGAAAGGCACAGCAGCTTTTTCAGAATACTCAGCACCGGAGCTTTCTTTTATGGCAGAATTCATTTTAAGGCGGGAAAGAAGAATTATGGCAATAACACCACCAGCAGCAAGAGTATAAAGCTCAAAGCGCCACCCAAGACCAGCTTTAATAAAGCCGCTTAAGCACAAAGGAGCCGTAAAAGCCCCCACGGCAAAAATCATGTGAAGAATATTTAAGGCAGCAGCGCCGCCGTCAGAGTTTTCGTTGATGTAGGCATTGTTAAAGATACTGTTGCAGCCCCGGGAAATACCAAGAATAAAAAATACAGCCAGCAGCACAGAAATATCAGAAAAAAAAGCAACGGCTAAAAGTCCCAGAGGCTGCAAAGAGGCCGAAGCAATAAAAGCCCATTTACGTCCCAAAAGCCTTGAAAGCGGAGGATAAACAAAGCTGGCCAGAAAGTTACCAATGGCAAAAATACTCAAAAGACTGCCGGCCACAGCAAAATTAATGCCGGTTTCTTCAATAATATATGGAAGAACAGCTCCAAGAATAAGAGCCACAGATCCGCTGATCATAAATGCAAAATAATTTGCATAAAACTTTTTAATCTGAAATCTGTCAGTCATAAATTATTCCATCCATGGCATCTTTCTGCTGCTGATTATTTCACCTGATTCACAGGCCTTAGTTAAAAGAATGCCAAGATAGGCATCCTGCAAAGCTTCTTTTAACGGATAGAAAGGTTCACCGCCGGCATTGTAGTTACCACAGCCTTCCATAACGTGGGCAATGGCAGTTTCGTCAGCACACAGGCCCCGTTCACCAAAATATGGTTCATAAAGCTTTTTGCCGTCAAAAGTAACGGATGTAATTTCTTTAGCATGGGCCAGGTTTGGATTTTCGTTTTTATAAGAGTGAATTTTGCTTTCAATTACGCAGGTAGCCTGCTGAGGTTCAAATTTTTCATCAAGCCATCGAAGAGTTATGTCGTTAAGGGCAATTCCACCGCCCCCCTCTTCTTTTGCATGAGTAACACCGGTTCCCATAAGCTCGCCGTATTTTCCCTGAAGCTTAAAATAACTTCCACGAATAGAAGAACGGTACTGCTGCTCATCAAAATCTAAAAGACAGGTTTTACCGCTTTCAAAATCAATGGTACCAAGAACACGTTTTTTGTCAGAAACATTGCCGTCTGTAAACTGCTTGTAACGGTTAAAGCTGTCAGCACCAGGAAACTTTTTAACCTGAGCCGTAACAGTAAACTGCTCCATTTTAGCATCAAGAAGATAGCGGATAATGCTGGCACCGTGATAGTCGTGAGCCAGGGAACAGGAAAGAAAATCCCTGCTGCCGGTAAGTCTGGAATCAAGAATTTTAAGGATTGAAGCATATTCCGGATAAAAAATATACTGTTCAGCCACAAGAATTTTACGGCCGGCTTTGTGAAGATCCCACAGACGGCAGAGAGTATTTTCATCAAGGGCGGCAGGAGTTTCCATCAAAACAGTAAAACCGTAACTGCTCCATTCTTCGGCCACCTTTGCAAGATCATCTTTATTAACAGCCACTACAACAAAATCAGACTTAAGGGCCTTACATTCTTCAATGGAAGTTGTAGTGTGAATATTGTGCTCCCGGGCAATAAGGTCAGCCTTTTCCTGCGACCGGCACAAAAGAGCCTTTACTTCAAAAAGCTCTGGAAGAGCCTTAGCAATACGAACATAAAAAAACGAGCGCCAGCCGGAGCCGACGATTATAAAAGAATATTTAGCCATGAGGATATTATAGCATGGTATTTGAATAACCAATAAGGGGAAAGCCTTCCCCTGTCTCCTGCCGCGAGCCGCGTCATCCGCCACCCCTTCGCCTAGGGCTCCGCCCTAAGACCCGTTTTTAATACTAAAGGCCAGCTTAAATTTTCTGGCTATATAAATTTGATAATATAGCCATATAACATTATACTGTCTGCAGGAGGCAAGCCCATGTCAAATGCAATTCCAGTTTTTGAAGCAAAAAATAAACTTCCGCTTTATATCCATCAGGCAGAAGAAGAAGGCCCCGTAATTCTTTCAAGGCACAGCAAAGAAGTTGCCGTTCTTATCTCTATAGAAGAATATCATCACCTTCTGGAAGACAGAAAAGCTTACCGCAAAAGGCTGAATATTGTTGAACGGGCAAAACTGTTCCGCGAGCGGCACAAAGAATTGTATGAAGGGGACGATTTTGATAAGACAATTGACCAGGTTTTTAATCACATAAGGGAAGACCAGCCATCTTCGTATTATAAAGAAAATCATGTCTGGGACGAAGTACTGGAGAGCTGGAATGACTGATAATAAACGTTGCAATTACCTTCTGGACACAAACATCATTTCAGAACTGATTAAATACAACGCTAATTTTAATGTACTCAAAAAAATGGTTGAACACAGTTCTGACTGTGCCATGGCGGCAATTACCTTGCAGGAATTAAGCTACGGACCTGCAAAACTGGAACCAGGAGCAAAGAAGGAATACCTGACCGATTTTGTCATGAATGATGCCCTGGAAAATTTCCCTGTAATCATCTATGGGAAAAAAGCAGCTTTAATACATGCCAGAATAAAAGCAGAATCAGAAAAGCACGGAACTCCAGTTCCCGCAGACGACAGTTTTATTGCAGCCATTGCTCTAGCTGAAAATATGACTCTTGTTACCAGAAACACAAAACACTTTGAACCCATTACAGAAATGTTTGGATTAAAAACAGAAAACTGGTTTGAAGAGTAAGGGGCGTGCTAGCACGCTGCGAGTATTTATTTGCTCGCAATAGCTCGCATTTTTGCTTCGCAAAAAACAGAAATACTCGTCTGCGGGGGAGACGCCCTTTTATTTTATGCTCATTGTGGCTGAGTTTCCTGTTGAAGAAACTGATGGTAGTGTGGTGTAAAGTCCGTGGAATGATGTTCCTCCAGAAACTGCGGCCTGTGGATATACCTGATAAGTTGACGAGCTTGATGATGTAAAATCCGGGGAGCTGAGCATTAAAAGTCCAAAACTTGAAGATGGAACTTTAAAACATAGGCTTTCTGCAGAATTTACTTTTACAAGCACTGTGGAATATGTTGTGCCGGAACTGCCTGATGACGTGCTCTGTCCAGGTCTTGTTCCCATGCCACCCATTCCGCCTGATGAACCAGATGCATAAAGTATGTGCTGACTTGAAGAAGAGAGACTTTCGGTTCCTCTTGAAGAGCCTGAAACGGCTGCAACTGTACCGCCTGTGATTTTTATTGAATAACCACCGTCACCGCAGTCTAAAGCATCTTCTGAACCTGTTGGTGCGTAAGAAACGACTGTTCCGCCTGAAATTAAAATGTTGCCGTTACAGTCAATTCCGTCGCCCTTTGAAGAGTATGCGTAAAGAGAGCCGGCACTCATTGTAAAGGTTCCGCCAGTGTTACTGACATTTAATGCGTCATCAACTGCAGTTACTTCGATTGTACCGCCGGTAATTGTAACAGACTGTGCTCCTTCAATTCCTTCTGCAGAGAATGTTACGCTGGCATTTGTGTATTTTACGCCGTCGGCATCAATGTAAGTTGCTTTTTTGTTGTCGTCTTTTGTGTAGCCTGTTACACCGTCTGAATTTACTGTAACTGAGCCTCCTGAAATTTCAACTATTGGTGCGTTAATGCCTTTTCCGTTGTAAGAATCAAGATTGAATGTACCGCCTGAAATTTTTACAAAAGCGTCTGTGTAGGTGTCGTCATCAACGTTAAATGCGTGGGCTTTGTGATATTTTGAAGAAGAAATTTCTCCAGTTCCGTTAAAGGTGTATGTTCCGTCTTTTACTGTAATTCCACAGTCTCCGTAAAAGCCTGATTTTCCTGTGGAAGTTAAATCATAAGTTCCGCTTTCAAGTGTAAGGTAAGATTTTGAAACTACACAGTGTTTGTAGCCTTCTGTAACTTTGAGGGAACCTGTTCCGCAGATTGACATTGAACCCTTGCAGTAAAGTGTCCCTTTTGAGTCGCTTCCTTCTTTTTGAACGGACTGAACTACTGTACATGGAGTTTCGGTGCCGTCATCATTAAGGTAAGTTTCTCCTTCTGTAAGTGAATATTCTTCTCCGTATCCTGTGCCGTAAGAGCGGCCATCAATCAGCTCATTTTCTCCTTCAAGAAAAACTGTAACTGCGCCGCCCTTTGTAATTTCAATGGCCGGATAATCTGATGATGTAATTGAAACATCTTTTAAATAAAGGCCTGTTTCAAAGTCCGGATTTGTCTGGATTTTAATTCCGCCTGTTGTCATTGTTCCTGTAATGTAAACTGAAGTTTCCTGAGTTACTTCTGTAATATCAAGCTTAATAAGACCTGTTGAAGCATCAAGGGAATCTGTGGTGTATTTGATACCGGCAGATTTTGAAAGTAACTTTGTCTTGGAAGTAGTAATTTCTTTCCAGCTGACATTGTCTTCTGAAACGGAAGCGTTGTTCAGATTGATGTAAATTGACTGGCCCGCAGTAAACGAATCTCCGGTGGAAGGTTTTTCGTCTTCCGGAATTTCTTCTGTTGCTGTTGTAGTAGTTGTTGTAGTGGTTATTGGTGTTGTAACAGTTGGTGTATTTTCTGGAAGATTATTATCATAATCTTCATCCTGCTTACAGCTTGAAAAAAACAAAACTGAAAGCATAGAAATAAGAACCAAGTTTTTTTTCATAGGAATCTCCTTAAAATAATTCTTCACATAATAATAATTCCACCCGAGCAAAAGTATCTTTTCGATTTCCTAAATAAATCCTAAAAAAATTTTTAGAAAAAAAACATTCCCAAAAAAAAGACCTTCATTATAATGAATTAAAGTGAAAAAACGTGTTTGTGCTTTAATTATTCTATTATTAAATATTTCTCTATTTGCAGCCCCAGGCGGTGGGAAAAGCAGACCTGACAGAGGTGGTCCTTCCGGCTCAAAAGACCGTGGCGGATTTTCTAAAAATGAAAAACCAGGTCATCCAGAACAAAAAAATTCTGTGAATGATAAAAATCCTCCACCCAACTCTAAAGATCCAAAAGAAGAAATTTCCAATAATTCACCACCGGAAACTGTTAATTTTAGGGGACAAAGAGTTACTCTTTCTGATAAAAAACCTGAAATTTTAAAATCAACTGTCAGTAAAAAATCTGAAGGCACTTTAAAAGTTACACTATATTTTAATCAGAGCTTAAAACCAACTTCTTTGCTGGCAGAAAACATTTTTGTGAACAACAGCCCATTAGACAAAAATATCCGTCTTGTATTCAATAAATGGGCAGATTGCATTTCCTTTGATATAGATGAACAGTTTGCAGACAGTGTTGAAATTCAAAATGTTGAAGGTCTCAATGGTAAGAAAGTTGATTCCATTAAGGTACAGCTATGAAGAAAATTTTAATTATAGAAGACAATTCTGGTGTAAGCAGTTACATTAAACTTGAGCTTGTGCACGAAGGTTATGAAGTCGAAGTTGCGAACAACGGAAGAAAAGGTCTTGAACTTTTTGAATCTCAAACTTTTGATTTAATTTTATTGGACCTGATGCTTCCTGAATTAAATGGCATGGAAGTTCTGCGAAGAATCAGGACAAAATCTGCAGTTCCTGTAATTATTGAAACTGCAAGAGGTGACACCATCGATAAAATTACAGGGCTTAATAATGGAGCTGATGACTATATTTCCAAGCCTTTTGAAATTGAAGAACTTATAGCCCGTGTTAATGCACTTTTAAGAAGATCTGCGTATAATCAGCCTTCAACTCAGATTTTAAAATTCAAGGAATTAGAACTTAATCTAAATACAATGTCTTTAACTTTGGGAAAAAACAGTATTTTTCTTTCTAAAACTGAATTTTTTTTCCTTAAATTATTTATGGAAAATATAAATAAAGTGATTTCACGAAACGAAATTTTGGATGCCATTTGGGGAAAAAATCACTTTATTGATGAAAATTCTGTTGATATTTATATTGGTCACTTAAGGTCTAAGTTCAAAGAATTTTCCAGTGAAGATTATATAAAAACTGTCCGCGGTGTAGGATTTTTAATGGCATGAAAATAAAATTTTCCTATGTTTCATTGAAAATTTCTCTCTTTTTTATGATGCTGCTGACAGTAACTGTACTCTTAATCAGTTTTATTTTTGTTATAGCCATTAATTTTTCTATACAGGCAAAACAGGCCGATATTTTAAGAACTTCACTTAACAATGTACAGAAAGTTTTTCTTGAAGAAGTAGATCAAGATGAGCCTTATTTTGAAGTTCCTTTTAATGTGTCGTTTATAATTTTTAAAGATGAAAATGAAGTTCTGTATTCAAACGATATTTTTCTTCCTTTTCTGGAAGACACCAATGACAAAGCAAAAAAATATTTTGTTAAAGATTATTTTTCAGATGGAAATTTAAACATTCGCTATGTGTCAAAAACATTTAAAAATGAACAGTCCGATATAACAATAATTACAGCCATAGATATTGATAACGATTATGAATCAGAATTTTTTGTAATTTTTCCAAAACTCATTTTAACTGCAATTTTTCCCATTCTATTGCTGTCTTTTGTGATTGCAGTCTACATAACAAGAAAAATAACGGCACCCTACGAAAGAGAAAGACAATTTTCAAATGATGTAAGCCATGAACTAAAAACTCCTTTAGCCGTCATCAATGGATATGTAAGTCTTTTGCTGCGATGGGGCAAAAATGATGCAGACTTACTGGAAGAATCCTTAACTGCGATAAAAAAGGAAACAATTTCCATGCAGTCAATAATCGAAAATCTTTCCCAAATAAACAGATACGAAAGCGGAATATTAAAACCTTCATTTAATGAATTTGCTGCAGAAGAATTTTTACAGCGGTTAAAAGCTGAAACGGAAACACTTTGCAAGACAGACAAAGACGAAAATTCTGATAAAGTTCAGCTGGAAGTTGATTTAAAGCAAAATTTGTCAGTTTTCAGTGACGAAGAAATGCTGCATCAGATTATGACCATTTTTATTTCCAACAGTCTCAAATACAACAGCAATAAGTGTAAAATAATTTTAAGGGCCTGGAAAAAAGGAAAAACAATTGTTTTTGAAGAGGAAGATGATGGAATAGGTATTGATGAAAAAATCATGCCTTATATTTTTAACCGCTTTTACAGAGGTGATTCTTCTCACAGTCAAACAATTCCTGGCTATGGTCTGGGACTTTTCATTGCAAAATCTTTAACCACAAGCCTCGAAGGAAAAATCACAGTACGCAAAGCACCGGCAAGCGGCGTTGTATTCAGGATTGAATTAAAATCAAAAAAATAACAATTTACTTCAATCCGCGTCAGGAACATGGAGCCCTTTAGTCCACCGCAGGGAGCAAAGCGAACGAGGAGGATGAGCGTCAGCGAAGGCGGAATACTCCGACGGCAGACTGACGATAGCAGGCTGCCGGGACGCCCGTATCTAACAGTTTCTTAA
>JAZQNJ010000030.1:0-5938 GCA_045627285.1 Treponema sp.
ATACCGCCAGAACGGCTCAACAACAGCTAACGGCGACGGTAACGGTTTCAAACTTGGTTCAAAATACGCTAATGTTACACACTACCTCTCAGGATGTAACGCACACCACAATCTTGCATGTGGTTACGATGGTAACGGAAACACAGCAAAAATGAGCATCACAAACTGTTCTTCTTCAAACAACAAGAAGTATCAGTGGTATCGCATCACAGGTGTTTCTGACAAATAACAAATAAATTGCTGCTAAAAAGCCGGAATTCTCCTGCAGAATTCCGGCTTTTTTTTTGCCATTTTGATTTAAAAACCTTTAGTTTTTCCTTCGTTTAGTTCAAAAAGTTAAACTAATAAATAATTTTTATGAAAATATTAGAAAATCTTTCAAAATCTCGCATTGTTTTTACAAAATACTGCCACTTTATAATACAAATTTTAACATTATTATAATTTTTCAGTTGTTATAATTAACTGATTTATAAATAATGCTAAATAATTCTCTTTTAACTAAAACGATGTCAGTTTTATCCAATTATTCTTACAGATAACGGATTAATAATAAAACCATCCCTAGGGAGGGATAAAAACAAAAAGTGAGGTACTATCTATGAAAGTAACACGTTTAATGATGGCAGCAGCTCTGGTTTCAGCTGGTGCAATGATGATGTCCTGCTCAGGACTGGCAGCAGATGATGAAGCAGAAGATGCAGTTCCACGTACAACCTATTCGGTAAACTCTTCTTCATCACTTATCAGTGCAGTTGGCAAGGCAAACCCAGGGGATACAATCACTCTTACTGCTAACATCACTCTGGACAAACAGCTTCAGATCCTCCGCTCAGGTTCTTCAAGCAAACGTATCGTTCTCAATGGAAACGGTAAAACTCTTACATGTTCAAAATACTCAGGATGGGGTGTAAAAGTTAACGGTTCTTACTGGGATATTAAAAACCTTACAGTAACTAAGGCTAAAGACTGTGGTATGGTTTTCCAGTCAGGCGGAAACAACACAGTACAGTACTGTAAATTCCTCCGCAACGGTGACTCTGGTCTCCAGATTTACAACTCAGCACACGACGTAACAGCTACAGGCTGTGAATCATACTACAACTATGACTCAGCTAACGGTGGTGAAAACGCTGACGGTTTTGCTGCAAAACTTTCTGGTGGAAAAAACATCAAATTCAAGAACTGTGTTGCTAAATACAACTCAGACGACGGATGGGATCTCTACTCACAGCCATACACTGTAACAATGGAAAGCTGCGAAGCTTCTTACAACGGATACAAAGAAGGCGGCTCAACAACTCCAAACGGTGACGGAAACGGCTTCAAACTGGGTTCTTCAAAAGTAGCTGTAAGCCACACAGTTAAGAACTGCAAAGCTTACAACAACCTGGCATGCGGTATCGATGCAAACGGTAACACAGCTAAAATGTCTATCTCTGGTTTCTCAGGTTCTGGAAACAAGAAAGGCAACATCTCTAGCCGCACAAAGTACTAATAGAAAAATAATTTGCTGCTAAAAAAAAGCCCATGTTAATTCGAGGCCACTGAAAAAGTGTCATTCCCGTGCTCGACACGGGAATCTCTTTTTGTAAATTGTTGTATTACAAAGAGGGAGATTATCGGGTCAAGCCCGATAATGACATTTCCGGGACTTTTTCAGGGGCCTGGTTAATTCACGGGCTTTTTGTTTAATCTGCCCCGCCTCCTGCGGGGTATTTTTTTTATTCACTTAATCTATCTCATAAAGATCTTTTTCATCTTTTTGTCCGCCAGATCCAGCGGACTTTGTTCATCAACATTTTTAACACCAGGGGCGGCCCCAGCTTTTACAAGTACAGCTGCTGCTTTATATGAATTATTATAGACAGCATACATAAGTGCAGTGTCCCCATGCTGATCCTGCCAGTCAACCTCGGCACCGCTTTCAATCAGAGCTTTTACTGCAGAAACCCTGTTATTTGCCGCCGAAGAAATAAGCGATGTCATATCACCTTCGTTTACATGATTGGGATTTCCACCTGCAGCTGCAATTAACTTGATGCATTCAGCATTATCTGAGAGGCATGCATATTCCAGAGGTGTCATTCCTTCACTGCTGACAGCTTCAATTTCAGCTCCAGCAGCAATAAGTACCTTTACCTGAGCAGCTTTTCCTGTGCGGGCAGCCCACATTACAGGTGTAATATTTCCCCTGAATGGTACATTTACATCATAGCCGGCTGCAATTACATCTTTTACAAGCCGGTCATTTCCCGTCTGCACTGCAAGAAACACAATCTCACTTTTATCCTGATATTCGTTTATAAAAGCCCTGCTGTCAATTTTTTTCTGGCCGCAGCTTACCAATACTGCAGAAGTAATCAATAGAACAGCCGCCATCTTAGTCATTTTTTTTAAGCGAATCATAATTATCCTCACAAATTTTAAATATGTCTCTACTATTATATCTATTATATCACATAAACTCTGTTATACTTATTCTATGAAAAAGACTTTATTTTGTGCTCTCACTGCACTCACAGTTCTTACCTCAGCTTTCTGTCAAGAACTTACCCCACCTTCAATAACTCCCATTCCTATTGATGAATTTAAGGACCTTATTCACCATGGTGTAATGAAATTTCCTGAGTCAACTCCTCCATACCCGAGATGGACTGAAGCTGACGTTCTTGAAATTGCAGACAATATCCTCACCTTCCAGAATCCAGACGGCGGCTGGGGAAAAATCGGACGATCCAGCATTTTTAAAAATTTTCCAGGACACGAAAAAGCCAGCTGTCAGGATCTGTTGATTAAACTTGCCCCTGAAGAAAAAGAATTAATGAAGGCATACCTTTTAAAAGTTCAGCCCGTAAAATTTGATTCAATAAAAACAGAAGGAAGCACCAAGCCTTCAGAAAAAATTTCAAAACCACGCAGCGTCCTTGATAACCGAATGACATACAGCCACGTCCGCTATCTCATTAAAGTCTATAATCAGACAAAAGAGGAAAAATATCTTGAATCAGCAGCCCGTGGTTTACACTGGATTCTTTCTGTTGAACTGCCTTGCGGCGGCTGGTCAGGATGTGATGTTTACGGCTTATGCATCAATGATGATGTAACAAGCGGTGTTCTTTCTTTTTTGCAGGATATGCTTTATGAAAGTGAATATGAAGTTCTCCTTAACGCTACTGATCCTCTCACAGGAAAACCTTTTGAAGAAGCAGTAATCAAAGCCCATGACAGGGCTATTGCAGTTCTTTTAAAGACACAGGTAAAAGTTAAGGGTAGAAAAACAGTCTGGGCTCACAATTACGATCCGGACACATTAAAGCCAATTGCAGCCAGACCTTTTGAACCTGCAGCTCTTACCGCCCTAGAATCAGTTCCTGTTGTAGAAACCCTTCTCCGTGAAAAAAATCTTACACCGGAAATCAAAGCCTGCATTAAGGCCGCAGTAGAATTTCTTTGCAGCGACAAAATCTACACCACTGGCTGGATCGAAAAACGTCCTGTAGAACAGTTTGAAGAAGGAGGCCGCTGGTACAACTACGAAAAGATTTTCCATCCGGGCAATAAAAAAGCTCCCGGCCCAAACGACCAGAAGCTTCTCATACGCTATATTTCAATAAAAGATTTTAAGCCTCTGTATGGCGACTGGACAGGTAAAGTTTACGAAGACTTTAACCAGCTGCCACGGGAACGACGCAATGGCTACGGATTTTTAAGCACCTATAAAGAAGATGAATTTCTCCAGCTTAAAGAAAAAGCCGGTTCCCTGTAGCGTCTACAAAGAATCCTTACCTGTATACTCTGGCAAGAATAAAATCCAGCATCCGTGTACTTAAAAGTCTGACAGCGAGAGGGGTAATAAATGACATCTTTCCTGCTCTGTAGCGTGGAGCTGGATTTTTTGTTATTACGGACTTTACAATAAGTCTGGAAATAACAGAAACAGGTGTTGCATTGTTTTTGCCGTAAATATTTCTGTAAAAATCACCTACTACCCGTCCCTTTTCCTCGTATGCCGTTCCAATTGAATGATCAGTTATGCTCTTTTCGGCAATAATTCCCCAGTCTGTCTGTATCATTCCAGGCTCAATGATTGAAACCTTAATTCCAAATGGAGCAACTTCCTGACGAAGACTGTCACTATAAGCTTCAACTGCATATTTTGTTGCGTGATACCAGCCTAAAAAAGGTGATGAAAATTTCCCTGCTATCGAAGATACATTGATGATTCTTCCCGAATTCTGATTACGCATGTATGGAAGAACAAGTCTGGTTATTTCTGCAAGTCCAAAAAGATTAACATCAAACTGACGACGTGCCTCCTCTATGGAAACAGTCTCAAGTGCACCGCCAAGGCCATACCCCGCGTTGTTAACAAGTACATGGACTGTACCTTCTTTTTCTATTACAGTTTTTACACAGTCTGTTATGGATTTTGAATCTGTAAGATCAAGATATAGTCTTGCCCCGCCGGATTTTTCCAGCGGCTCCAGCAGTTCAGTTCTTCTGGCAGCTCCGTATACCTTATATCCCAGCGATTGCAATTTCATGGCAACTTCAAGACCAATTCCCGATGATGCACCGGTTACAAGTGCTATTTTTTTATCAGACATATTCATCCCCATAAAATTCTTCAAATGTTCAGGATCATCATAATAATCCTCGTCATACTCAGAATCATCCTCAGCAGCATATGACCAGGATTCTAAAATTGAAGCAATAAAAATAACTATACCTTCCATTAAAATCTCCCTGACAGTAATTTTTCATATTTAAACAGCGGGAAAGGGGCATATAGTGCCCCTCTGATTTTAATGTTGTAATGTTGTCCGCACTATTTTTGCACCGGGGAGCTGGAGTGCCCGCTCAGCCTTTGCAAAGCCAAGACACTTGCTTCGGGATTCTAGTTACCCTTACCCACCAAGCACATGAGCCGGTGTTGAAACACCGGCTCGCTCATATAGGTAGTTTATTTTACTGCACGCTTTCGCGTGCTGAGGGCCCACTCGGCCCTTTGTAAAACTTATGATACTCGCTTCGAGACCTTAGTTGCCTTTTCCAACGAGACACATCCACTCGGCTTGGGCGCAGAGTGTGTCGCCTACGTAGGCTTTGCCTTCCTGTACTACCATGGCTTTTGAACAGCGTTTGTTTGTAATTTCCATTCTTACTGTGTCACCTGGTCTTACCTGGTGCTTGAATTTTACGTTGTTTACTGTTGCCAGGAAGAAGAGGCTTCCTTCGTCAAATTTTTTCTGAAGACTTAAAGCTGAACCGCCGCCCTGTGCCATTGTTTCAATAAGGATAACACCAGGAACTACAGGATATTCCGGGAAGTGTCCCTTAAAGAAGAAATCTTCGTCTGTAAATTTGCGAGAACAAACACATCCGTTTTCATCATAAGAATCGATAGAATCTACAAAAAGAAATGGTTTTCTGTGTGGTAAAAGCGATTCAATATCAGTAAATTTTTCCATTTTATTACTCCTAAAAAAATTTCAATTTTTTTTATTTTAACATAAAAAATGCCCCCTTCAAAATATTCCGGGGGCGTTACGGGGGTGTCCCCCGTAGAATGGGTAGCCGGCAACGAAGTGCCGGCGCAGGGAAAGGCTTTTCCCTTCCCTTATTTTATCTAGTTGATTTTCTTGAATACAACAATACCGTTGTGTCCGCCAAAACCGAAGTTTCCAGACATAGCAACAGGAATATCGATTGCAAGACCCTTGTTTGGTGTGTAGTCAAGGTCACATCCGCCTTCTACATCAGGGTTGTCAAGGTTGATTGTTGGTGGAATAAAGCTGTCTTCGATTGCTTTTACACAAACGAGAGCTTCAAGAGAACCAGCGTTTCCGAGACAGTGACCTGTCATTGATTTTGTAGAAGAAATGTGGAGCTTGTAAGCAGCGTCGCCAAATGCGTTTTTGAGCATCTGAGTTTC
>JAZQNJ010000031.1:0-31222 GCA_045627285.1 Treponema sp.
TAACATTAAAAAAGCTTCTGTTGATGTTCAGCCTCCTGACAGTACTTTTCTTGACCTTACTAAAACTGAAGATGAACTTCTTGCTGCCATGAAAAGCAAGTGGCGATACAACCTTAATCTGGCTAAAAGAAAAGGTGTAACTGTTCGTGCCGTAACTGCTGACAGTCCTGATTTTCAAAAGGATCTGGATTCTTTTTATGAGCTTTACAAAACAACTGCTGCCAGAGACGGAATAGGGCTTCATCCAAAATCATACTACGAAGATTTGCTGAAAAGAGGGGTAATTTCGACAGGCTCAATCACCTCAAATACAGGCTCAATCACCGCAGAAAATAAAACAAAAATCACACTTTACATTGGGTCTCATGAAGGTGATGATCTTGCTGCCATTATTACGCTTTTTCAGGAAGATGAAGCAATTTATCTTTACGGCTGTTCCGGTAACCTTAAGCGCAATTTAATGCCTGCTTATCTTGTTCAGTGGACTGCTATTTGTGATGCTAAACAATTCGGTTCTAAAATATATGACTTTTACGGAATTCCGCCAACAGGGGAAGAAGGACACCCTATGCACGGGCTTTACCTTTTTAAAACCGGTTTTGGCGGACCTGAAGTTCACAGACCTGGAAGTTTTGACGTTCCTCTTACAGGAATGTACAGATTATACACATTTGCTGAAAAGCTCCGTGCATTCTGGCACAAAAAAGTAATGAAAAAAATAAGGGGACGATAAATGAATCTTGAAGCTTTTGTTCTTGGCTGTGGCGGAATGATGCCGCTTCCTTACCGCCATTTAACTTCAGTTCTTCTTCGCCGCGACGGAGACCTTTTTCTGTTTGACTGCGGAGAAGGCACTCAGGTTTCTCTTAAGCGCTTAAACCTCAAATGGAAAAAAATTGACGCAATTTTTATTTCTCACACTCATGCTGACCACGTTACAGGACTTCCGGGCATTTTGATGCTTAACAGTCAGGTTGACCGTACTGAACCTCTTTACATTTACGGCCCGCCAAAAATCAAGGAATATGTTGAAACAAGCCGTCAGGTTCTTGATATGTACATTAATTATCCAATTGTCGTAAAAGAAATTACAGCCCCCTGTGTTGTTCATGAAGGAAAAGATTTTTACATCAGGGCTTTTCCTTTACAGCATACTAAAACCTGTGTTGGTTACACTCTGGAAGAGCTGGATCGCCCAGGTGAGTTTAATGTAGACAAAGCAAAGGAACTTGGTGTTCCTATGGGACCGCTTTTTGGAAAACTCCAGAGGGGAGAAGACATTACTCTTGAAAACGGCACTGTAGTTAAAAGCCAGGATGTTATGGGCTCAAAACGTTCCGGTCGAAAATTCAGCTTTGTAACAGACACAATGTATCTTCCATCAATTGCTGGAGAAGTTAAGGGCAGTGACCTTTTAATCTGCGAGGGTATGTTTGCTGACGACTGTGCAGACCAGGCTAAGGAAAAAAAGCACATGACAGCCCGTCAGGCTGCAACAATTGCCCGTGATGCCGGTGCAAAAAAAATGGCAATGATTCATTACAGCCCGAGATACACTGACAGAGAATTGGAAATACTTTTAAAACAGGCACAGGAAGTTTATCCTGAAGCTCTGCTTTCTAAAGACAGAATGATTTTTGAACTGCCTTATGAGGAATAGTTTATGAACATTCATCTTAGGGATTTTACAAAAAAATACGGAGATTATACTGCTGTAAATCATCTTGAGTACACCTTTGAAGAAAATAAAATCACTGGAATACTGGGGCCAAATGGAGCCGGAAAAACGACGATTCTAAAAGCCCTTACCGCAAGACATTTTCCTACATACGGACAAGTTATTTTTGAAGATAACGAGACCAGCTTTGATTCCCAGGAAAATGCTGAGAATGTAAGGCTCATAACAGGTTTTGTTGAAGAAACTGCATCCCTGCCAGGAGAATACACAATAAAAGAATATCTCAATTATATGACATCCCTTACAAATAGCCCAAAAGATAATCTCGAAAAAACAATTTCTACCTGCGGACTTGAAGAGGTTTTATCAAAAAAAATCAGAGAGCTGTCAAAAGGTTATAAGGAGAGGGTTAGTTTTGCAAAAGCCCTTGTTTCAAATCCTCAGATTCTTGTTCTTGATGAACCCGCCTCAGGCCTTGATCCTGCACAAATTGTAAATATGCGTAAAATTGTAAAAAAACTTTCTGAAAATCATACAATTATTCTTTCCACACATCTTATGCAGGAAGTTGAAGCACTTTGTTCCAATGTGCTGATCATAAACAAAGGAACTAAAGTTGTCAGCGGTAATATTAAAGAAATTGCTGATAAAACAGGCTCTGCTGGTCTTGAAGAAGCTTACTTTAAACTGGTAAACAATGATGATGAATAAACCATTATACAGACATTTAATTTTTTCCTATCTCATAGATCCTCTATTTTATGTAAGTGCAGTTTTAACTGTTTTTTATACAGCCTTTAATTTCTTTATAATGAACAGATTTTTTATGATTTATACTGGAAGTACTGATCTTCGTATATTTTATTCATCTGTTTCTCAAGCCTTTATTCTTTCAATACCTCTTCTAGTATTCAGATTAAGCCACTTCATAAAGGATGATTCATTACCGGTATCTCCACTAGAAAGATTTATTACATTAAACTTAGCCGTTTTTACAGCATCTATAGTTCCCCTTATTTTTCTTGTTTTAGTACCGCTTTTTGTTTCATTTTTTGGAAATGTGGATGCCGCACAAGTCCTCTCTGGTTTTACAGGCTTATTGTTTTACACTGCTACAGCCATTACTTTTACAGTTTTCCTTTTTTCAATCATAAAAAGCAGTCATTCCGGGGTCGTTCTTTTTATATCAATAATAATTTTATTTGTTGTAAATTTTATTCATATTATTCCCTTATATATAAATACTGCTCCCTTTATTACAGCCGCTTTGCAAAAAGTAAGCTTCGCCTGGCATTTTGATTCTGCCTCTAAAGGAATTATTGACACTCGTGATATTACTTTTTACATAATTGCCACCGGCTTTTTTATTATTTTCAGCTGCTTAAATGAATATAAGAGGACTGAACGAAAATCCGATAAGCTTTATTATTTTATGATAATTCTGTCACTGATGTTTTTTTCAGCTGGTTCTACAAGGCTTTATTTTCGCTTTGACTTAACAAGAGACAGGCAGTTTTCAGTTTCAAAATTAAGCAGTAAGCTTTGCAGCAGTCTTGAAAATCCACTTCGAATCACATACTTTCAATCCAGCGAACTTAAAAAGTATTATCCCCAGACTGGTGATGTTGCTGAATACCTTAAAACATTTGCCAGAGAAAATAAAAATGTTACTTTTTCCCTTGAAAGAGCAGACGCTGAACGGCTTTCTAAGCTGGGAGTGCAGGGCCAGCAAATTAAAACCGAAAACTCTACAAAACTGGAATACACCATGGTTTATTCCGCCATACTCCTTCAGTATCTCGACAAATCAACTCTTATTCCTTTTGTATTGTCTACCCAGACTCTTGAATACGACCTGGCTCAGAGAATCCATCAGCTTGTTAGCGGAAGAAGCCGCCATATTTTTGTTACCTGCGGAAACGGAAGAGATTTTAGTACAGACTATTCATATCTCATTCCATGGCTTACTACAAGGGGCTTTGAAGTTCAGTTACTTCCTTTAGAAAAAGTCACTGTCATCTTAAGCAGACTAACTCCAGAAAACATACAGAACTCACAGCTTCTTGTCATAGGCTCCTCTAAGCTGACACAGGAGCAGTGCCTGTCATTAAAAAAAGCTTGCGAAGATGGATTAAGCTGTCTTTTTTTAACAAGTCCTTTTTCAGCTGATCTGGAAGGCGACTGGAACGTTTTACAAAATAAAAATGATCATATGATTCCTGTATTAAATAACTGGGGTTTTGCGTTTGACGAAAGCCTGGCCGAAGACCTTTCAAATTATCCCCTTACAATGGAAACTGGCTCCGGTTCTGAAACACAATACCAGACTATAAATTATCCTTTATGGATTTCAATATCACCTCAGGACAACTGTCCAGAAGGCGTAACTTTATTTTGGAGTTCTCCAATAGAATGTTATGGCAATGTTAAGCCTCTTCTTCATACAAGTAATTATGGATGGAGACAAAAAAAAGCTTCAAATGACAAAATGCCGTTTATAGTTAACCCCTTCCTGATTCCTAAAACAGCTTCTTCTGCAGATGCGGAAAATGAATCTATAACTGTAGCCGCTTCTCTTTCTGATAAAAACTTAAATATTGCCCTTATATCAGACCAGTTTTTTGTATCCTCATTGATGACAGGATACATTTCAGGAGATATTCAGGGAGATTTCAGGAACTTTGATTACGTTTCAAGCCTGCTTCTGGATCTGCGGGGTGAATCTGGAATTTCATCTTTAATGAAAAAAACAAGAACATCAAAATCACTTTGGAAAATCACTGACGAAGCTCAATTTACAAAAAGGCGGAACCTTACAATATTATTCTTCCTTGTTCTGGAACCTGTATTTATTATGATTGCAGGAGCTGTTTTTGTTATTTTTAGGAAAATTAAAAATAAGAAGGTTTAAATATGAATAATAAAAAAACAGCCGGCATTATACTTTCCATCTCAATATTATTTTTTTTGTTTTCTTTAGTTAAAAAGAATGACTCCAGTGGAAATTCCCTTAAATCTGTACTTCTTAATCCAGGTGTAAAAGATCAGATTCAAGCTTTAATTCTCCAGTCTCCTGATGAAATTTTAACAATACGAAATGACGGAAAGTCCTGGATATGCGAAAAAAAAGGAATATATACAAAAGCCAGCGATAAAAATGTAAATAATTTAATCAATTATTTAACAACTATTCGTAACATGTATAAAATTTCAGACACTAAAGATGGTAAAATTCCATTAAATCTTACGGAAGAAAGTGCTTTTATAATCACTGTAATTGCAGATAATGGAAAACCTGCAGCCAGGTTGTTTTTTGGTAATACAGATTCCCTCACTTCAAGAATAAATGTTTCATCAGAAAAAAGCAGGAATAGTTACGAAGTACAGGATGATTTTTCTCCATACCTTAAAACTGACTTAAATTTCTGGACAGTCCCTGAAATCTTTTTCAGCATAAAAAATCCGTCAAATCTGAAATTAAATAAAAATGACCTTTACACACTTCAATCCTTGAGACATGGACAGGTTTTAGACACCGACAGTCTCCCAAATAACTGTGTAAAGGTAAGAAGGATTTTCATCAAAGGCCAGCTTGAAGATTCACAGACAGTTGATTTTTATGAAAAATATACCCCAGACGGAAAGGAATACTTTTACATTCAGCACCTTGAACCTGAAGTTTTTAATAACAACGCTGTTTACAGTTTAAGCCAGTGGACTTATCAGCGTATTACAAAACTCCTGCCAGAATAAATACAGATAAATTATAGATAAAATGAATCAGTACGTTATAATGAAGTTGTCCTGATTTAATTAAAGAAAGCCTCAGCACAATTCCAGAACAGAGGGCATTGAGTACCCCCGGAATTCCAAGATACCTGTGGCCCGATGCAAAAATCAAAATTGCAGCAGCCTCAAAAATGTATCTCACTTTCTCATTAAAAAGAATTCTTCCTGCATCACAAAAAGCAAACCTGTATACAGTTTCTTCAAAAAAAGCAGAAGAAAAAATTGCCAAAAGGGCACTGATCCAGGCTAAAGGGGTTTGAGGCAAAAGGGGATAAACTTTAATCACATTACCACCCATTGCTTCAAGGAACATATAAATTCCCTCAAAGACAACAGAAATCAAAACAAGACATCCGAAGGTTATAATACAAATGCTATGCTTGTAATACACAGAAGAAGATTTTTCTGCTGCAGGTTTATACAATTCTATAAAATACTCTTTGCCTGTAAAAACAAGGACAAGTGACCATAAGAGCTGAATCAAAGAATTAAAATTAAACGAAAAAGTTAGCTCAGTTCCTGAAGGAATTTCATCTGCAAAAACAGCAGGAAGAGCAAACATAAAAAGCAGGCATAATGTTTCTATAGCAAAAAGGCTTTTTTTCATATATTATAATTATATAAATTAAGAGAGTTTTTAAAAGTGCTAATAACAATCATACTTACAGTAATTGCAGTTCTTGTTATAGCAAGGCTTGCAATTGTTTACAACGACAAGATTAAATTCTTCACCACAGGAAGCGACAATGGCTTTAAATTCCAGGAAATTAATCTTCTTTGGAAACTTGCCAAAATGAGTGACCTTGATGATCCACAGGCCCTGTACATATCCGTTCCTACACTAAATAAAGCAATCAGCTATGTTATTACTGATTCTAAAAGAAAGGGCATTGAAAATTCAGAAAAAATTCAGAGCTTTTTAACAAAACTCTATAAATTCCGCACAAAACTAAATCTTGAACACGAAAACAAACGTTCCCTGGATTCAACAAAATACCTTGATAAAGGCCAGCGTCTCAGAATTATTCTTCCTGGTCAGGGTGTTTTTACGTCAGAAATACTTAACAACGGTTATGAAATGATTGTAAAACTCCCATTGCAGAATAACATCATAAAAGTACAAAGTGACAGCTGGGTTGGTCGTAACATAAGTGTATATCTGTGGCGTAAAGGGGATGCTTCCTATGTCTTTGATACACGAGTTACAAACACAGGAGTTTTCAATGGTCACACAGTCATTTATCTTGCACAGACTAATCAGCTTCTGCGGGCTCAAAAAAGAAAATCAGTAAGATGTGAATGTAACCTTAAGGCCTCAATGTACTTTATTAAAGAAGAAGTAATTGACTTTAATCTTGTAGAAACAGAGCCAGGTTTTAAAGTAATTCTCGAAGATGTTTCTGAAGACGGTGCCATGATTCGCGTTGGAGGACAAGGTAAAGTAAATGCCCAGATTAAACTGCAGTTTATGCTGGGAGATACAATCATCCTTATGTACGGAATTGTGCGTGCTGTGGAATACAATAAAGAAATCAATCAGTCACGGCTTCACTTTGAGTGCATTCATCTTGAAGAAGACATGAGAAACGCAATCTTAAGTTTCGTTTACAATGTTCTTCCTCAAGAACAGAAAGATATTTTTGATGCACTGTCCGCAACAGAAGAAGATAAATCTGAAGACGAAACCGCACCAGAAGAGGATGAGTCTACTGACGAAGAAGAAAATAATTCCCAGAATTCACAGAATCAGGATGAAACTATAAATATTCCTGATACAGCTCCACAGGAAGAGGTGGATATTGCAACACTTGATGTAAACTAAAAGGATCAAAATATGAAAAAACTTGCCTTATTTACTTTTATTTCTTTTACAGCAGCAGCAATTTTTGCAAAACCAGCATCTGACAGTTACAGAAAATTTCTAAAAGGAAACATTTCAGATAAGACAGCTGCAATAAAAGATGCACCTTCACAGGATTCACCACAGCTTACAATTACTGGGGTGGATTTTGCTATTGCGAATAAACCATTACTGGAAAATGACAGGGAACTTAACTCTCTTGCAGTTGCATCAATTCTTTCTCTGCCTAAAGATGCTGAGCAGATGGAAAAATGGGACATAAACATTATGGATAAACTTGTTTCTGTCTTCCGCCTGTATGAAGATGAAACTGTCAGAATTGCTGTTCTGGATAAAATAGAAATTCTGGCTTTAAACGGTAAAACAGAAAACGAGAGTAAAGCTGTACAGCTTATAAACGGTTATTTAAAATCATTAAATCCCCAGGATGCAAAATCCCCTGTAACCGAAAGAGCTATAGTAAGCATAGCATCCACCGGGAACAGCGAATCATTTAAAATCCTCTACAAAGGCTGGAAAAACAACTCTTTTAAAGCATTTCAGGAACAGACTGAACGATCACTTATTTCATTAAGTGCATCAAATATGCCGGAAATCATTAAACTCATTTCAGATTCAAATACTTCAGAAATCTTACAGTACTTGAGTTTAGCACAAAATTCAGAAATTTCACAGAATTTTAAGGCAGAAATTGCAGAAAATGCATTATCTGTAGCAATAAACAATACAGAGGATATGAATAAAATTTCTTCTGAATCAATTAAACTACAGTTAGAAAGTCTTTCTGTAATTGCCGATGCAAACTGGACAAGAGCCGCAAACCTGGCAGTTCGCTACTTCAGCCTTGCAAAAGATGAATACGAAAACAAGTTTATGACAGAAGAACAGTTTATCACTGTAATCAACAGTCTTACAAAACTTTCATCAACTGATACTGCAAAAACCCTTTCTTCATATCTTGCAGAAATGAACTCCCGTGCGGAGAAAAATGACATTCCTGCTCAGAACGTTGTTCTGGCTGTAATTAAATCTCTGGGGGCATTAGGAGATAAATCGGCTTTTGACAATCTTCTTTATGTAACATATCTAAGCTACCCGGAAGTTGTAAAAAGTTCCGCCCGTGAATCCCTTGCTAAACTCAAATGGTAAAAAAAAAGATAATTAGTTTTTTTTCCTGGTTTATAAATAATCCATTGGTGACTGCGGCTATTCTTTCCGCAGTCTTTTTTTATTCCGGTATATTACGACCAGCCAGCAGAAATGGTTTTTCATCGCTTTGCGAATCATCTGAAATATGCTGTCTTGAAGGAACAATTTCTTCAAGTCCTGTAATTTTTGGAAAAGACAGGTCTCTTTATGCATTTGATTTTGCCACTGTAAAATCAATTTCTTCTTCCGGAATGATTTCCCAATGTCATGGAACAGTTAAGATATTATTACTATCGGACATGGCAGAAGCTCTGTACCCAGGAAAGCTTTATTCATCATCAAAAGATAGTCCTGTTTTATTTGAAACTGGTGCAAACCTTAAAATAAATGTTGAACCGGGCTTTCTTGAAAACTCCTACAAACTTAAATCCGTGGAACAAATGGAATGGAACAAGTTTTATCTGTTCAGGGCTCTTTGCCGCATTCAATTTAAACGACTCATGTACGGTTGGGGACCGGCCGGTGGCTTGCTTCTGGCACTTTTGTCGGGAAGCAGGGAATATACGGAATTGTCAGTTTCTGATGGCTTTAGAAAGGCAGGTATTTCCCATATCCTTGCTTTGTCTGGGATGCACCTTAACCTGTTTGGAGGAATTGCTTCGTTTTTTGGAAAACGAATCGTAAAGAAAAATATTGCAGATTTTGTAGAACTGGGGGCAGTGTCTTTTTTTGTCTGGTTTGCAGGCCTTTCCCCATCGCTATTGAGGGCATTAATAAGCTCTATAATAATCACTTTTAACTCAACACTTCGAATGAAGAGATTTAAGGGCCTTACAGTGCTTTCCTGTGCGTTTCTCCTTCACATAATGATCTTTCCTACCCATATGGAAAGTGCTGCGTTTAAGCTGTCCTATGGAGCTCTGGCGGGGATTCTTACGGCCGGAGAAGAATTCAAGAAAATTATTTCATTTAGATTTATACCGGCTTTAAAAAACAGCCTGGCCTCATCCTGCGGGGCACAGTTATTTACTGCACCAGTTACAGTCCTTATGTTTGGGAAGCTGATGCCGGCAGGAATTATTTCCTCTGTTTTTGTTTCACCCGTTGTAATTATATTTTTGTATACGGGACTTGCAGGAACATTTCTCTGTCTTTTAATGCCTTTCCTCAACGGCTTATTTAATGGTATTATGAATTGTCTTTATGGCTTACTAAAAACAATGGTAATGATTTTTGCCTTAATACCGCCAATACCGTTTACAAAAAATTAAAGGAATAAACATGGAACATCCAGATTATAACTCTCCGGCAGCACTTAAAGAATTCATGGAAACAAATAACATGGCCATGCAGAAAAAATTCGGTCAGAACTTTCTTGTTAATGAAGATGCCAGAAAAAGACTGATTGATACTCTGGATGTACAAAAGGATATGACTGTCTGGGAAGTTGGTCCAGGTCTTGGAAGCATGACTAATGAACTTCTTGAAAGGGGAGTTAATCTTACCGTTTTTGAGATTGACCACGGTTTTGCAAGACTGCTTCCTGAATTTTTTGCTTCGTATGTAGAAACAAATCACTTCAAGCTGATTGAGGGAGATGTTCTTAAAACCTGGCCAGGCTATGCAAAAGAAAATTCCGTACCATCAAGATTTTTTGGAAACCTGCCATACAATGTAGCTGCCACCATTATTGCTGATACAATAAACAAAGGATTCCGTTTCGATAAAGCCGTATTTACAATCCAGAAAGAAGTCGGACAAAGAATGAATGCAAAACCTGGAACAGATGATTACTCCAGTTTTTCTGTTTTATGTCAGTGGGCTTACGATGTAAAACCAATCATGGATCTTGCAGGAGGAAACTTCTGGCCAAAACCAAATGTTGCAAGCCGGGCTGTCCTTATGACAAAAAAAGAAATCTTTCCTTCTTGCGAAAATCCTCAGCTTTTTATGAAAATGATCCGGGCTGTATTTGCACTCCGCAGAAAAACAATTAGAAACAACCTTACAAAATTCGTTACACAGGAACAATGTGACGCAGCTCTCGAAATTTCAGGCATTTCTCCTACCGAAAGAGCAGAAAACCTCACAATAGAAAAACTCCTTTCGTTGTCCGATGCCATCAATTCAGTTATAATCAAATAAAAATGAGCTGTATTAAAGATAACCTTTATTCAATTAAAAACTCTCTTCCTGAAAATGTAACTCTTGTAGCAGTAAGCAAATTTAATCCTGCAGAAAGCGTAATCGAGGCAATTCAGGCAGGTCAAAATATATTTGGCGAAAACAGGATTCAGGAAGCTGCACCCAAATTTGACTTCATCAGAAGTCAGGGATTTACCCCGGAACTTCACATTATTGGCTCACTTCAACGAAATAAGGTAAAAGAGGCCGTAAGAATTTCATCAGTTATTCAATCCTGTGACAGGGAAGAACTGATTATTGAAATTGAAAAACAGGCCGCAAAAATTGATAAAATCATTAAAATCTATCTTGAAATCCATACAGGTGAAGAAAGTAAATCTGGTTTTACTTCATCAGAAGAAGTCTTTAAAGTAATGGATTCCTTTAAAAGGGGCTTGTTTCCTCACGTTGTTCCTTGTGGTCTAATGACAATGGCTCCTTTTACAGAAGATGAAACTGCAGTCCGCAGCTCATTCAAGGCAGTAAAAAAACTCCAGGCAGAACTTAAAGAAAAATATCCTGATTACGATTTTTCAAACTTGAGTATGGGGATGTCAGGAGACTACAAAATTGCAGTTGAAGAAGGATCAACTATGGTCAGAATAGGAACTGCAATTTTTGGTGCAAGGGATTACTCAAAATGAAAAATAAACTGATTAAAGTTCTGGCCTTAGTTACATTTTTCTCAATGACATCCAGTGTTTACTGCGAAGCTGCATCAACCTGGGATGATGTAGATTTTCCACAGTGGTCAAAAGATATTCGAAGGACAGAAATAATCACTTTGGGCTCTCTTCCGTTTGTTACGCTTTGGACCAGTCTTGGATACGGACTTGCTGTAAAAGGGACATTCCATAATCCTCTTGATAAATCAACTTCAGGCTATACCCAGGAAGACCAGAAAAAAATCATTGGTATTGCTGCTGCTGCAAGCATTGGACTGGGACTTACAGACCTGACTATCAATCTGATTACAAGAAATGCGAAAATGAGAAAAAACAAAAAGAATCAGCAGAAATCAATTCTTGTTGTACCTTTAAGTCAGGAAATCATGGAACAGGTAATTCCAGAAACAATTGAATTACCGGAAGAAAATGATCAGGAAATAAATGAAAACCTTATTGAAGACATAACTGTTATTACTGACCAGGAAAATAAATTTTACTTTGTAAAAGGAATGGAAAGTGCCATTTTTTAATATAAAAGTTTCAGATACTGTTAAGGACACTCAACGACTTGATAAATATATTGCCGAAGTCCAGCCTGGCATGAACCGTTCAAAACTTAAAACAGGTGTTACGGAACTTATGATTAACGGCAAAAAAGCCAAACTAAGTTCAAAAGTAAGTGCAGGTGACGAAATCTTTGTTCAATGGGAAGATAGTGTTCCTGATGATATAATTCCTCAGAATATACCTCTAAACATTGTTTATGAAGATGAAAATGTCACAGTAATAAATAAAAAACAAGGAATGGTCACTCATCCTGCCGCAGGAAACTGGGACAATACACTTGTAAATGGACTTCTCTTTCACTGGGGAATGAGTTCTCTTTCTAATCCTAAAGATCCTTCCCATGGAATTGAATCAAGACGCCCAGGAATTGTTCACCGGCTTGATAAAGATACATCTGGTATTATCATCACCGCAAGAAATAGAGAAACAGAAGAATATCTTGCAGGACAGTTTAAGGATCATAAAAAACTTTCAAAAATATATATCTGTATATGTCAGGGGCATCCCCCGGTAAAAGAAGGCATAATCAGAACTAAAATTACAAGGGATACTCATGACAGAAAGAAATTTAAGGCAGTTGATCTTGAATCTGAGGGAAAAATTGCAGTAACCAAGTTTAAATGCATCGGCTGTTATGGTCCTTATACTCTAATGAAAATCAAAATATTTACCGGACGTACCCATCAAATCAGAGTTCATTTAAAATTTATCGGTTGTCCTATTCTTGGGGACCCTATTTATGCAAAACCAACAAAAGGAACTTTGTTTGAAGGTGCAACTTTAATGCTCCATGCCTATAAGCTAAAAATTACTCTTCCAGGAAATTCACAACAAAGCCAATTTAAAGCACCTGTACCATTGCGTTTTAAAAAAGTTTTAAAAAAGCTGCATAACAACTTTTCCAAAACACTTCCTGGTGAAACTTATAAAAATCTTAAAATCAAAGAATTTACTGCCAGAAGAGGGTATGGTCAGTGGCAGATTTAGAACTAACAATAAAAGTGATTTCTTCTCCATGTGAACCAGATAGTCCTTTTGCAGTAATCTACAAACCCGCAGGACTTCCAAGTGCCCCCCTAAAAGAAGGAGAAAATAGTGCCCTTACACAGGCCATAAAGTTTTTTCCTCAGATAAAATCAGTAACAGGAAAAAAGCCGGTTGAATATGGACTGCTTCACAGAATTGACACAGCAACTGAAGGACTTCTTTTAATTGCCACTACACAAGAGTCTTTTAACTGTCTGGAAAAACAGCAGAAAGAAGGGAAGTTTATTAAATATTACAAAGCCATAATCGAGACAAAATCACCTGTCAAAAATAAAACAATTACTGTCACCTCAAAATTCAGGCCATTTGGACCAAAGGGAAAAATGGTAAAACCTGTTTTTGAAAACGGTACTACAGCTGACTTAAAAAAATGCGGTAATAAAAATTATACTACTGAAATCATAATTAATGGAAATACAGCCATCTGCTCAATAAAAGAAGGCTATAGACACCAGGTAAGGGCACATCTTGCATCAATTGGATACCCGATTATAGGAGATTTTTTATATAACCCTGGTTTTTCAGAAAAATATCCTCTGGACGAAAATAACCTTCAATTCAAAGCAATTGGATTTAAGTTTGAACACCCTGTAACCAGGAAAATTGTAGAAGTAAGATTAAAAAATCAATAGAGTTGACACGAAACTTTGATTTTTATAAAATATATATAAATGTTTAAGCCCGGATGGCGGAATTGGCAGACGCGCTAGGTTCAGGTCCTAGTGTTCGCAAGGACATAGGGGTTCAAGTCCCCTTTCGGGCAATTTTTTCCCGTCTTCTTTATTAATAATTCGTTTTAATCAAATTACAGAAAAAATCTTGTAAACAACAAAATCATAATTCCAAGACAAAAAATAGCTGCAATATACATCCACCATGGCAACGATTCATCTCCACGGGAAGTACCTGAAATACCGTTAACCATTTCGTTTCTTTCTTTAATTGATTTTCCAAGAAGCCATCTTGATCTTAAGGAAGCTTTTTTTTCTTTTATTTGTTTTCCTTTTTCTGTATTCGGGGTACCAAAGGCATATCCGCAGGTAGGACATCCTTTAGAAAATTTATCTGGATTACCTGTTGTTCCACACTGAGGACATCGAACAGAAGAAAAAAATCTTCCACAGTGCCGGCACATTTTTGCAGCCTGTGGCACTTCAGCACCGCAGTTTTCACAGAAAAATTTTGCAGCTTTTTTATCCTGTGCCATAAATTAATTTAACTCCAGCACAAGAATATCTTTATTTGATTTAACAGTGGCAGAAACTGAATGGAAATCACTACCAGTTTTTAATGTTGCACAGGGAATTGAAAGTCCTTCGTACAAATCATTTGTAAAGCTTGAAACATCAGAGCGGAAATTTAATGTTGACCCATCAAAATTATCTGCATAACCAGTAACAAGTGCCCCGGAAATGGGATTTGAAAAAACAAGAGAGCAGGTAATAAGCTGTGGCTGAATGTCTTCTTGAACTGATTCTTCATCATTTACTGGTGAGAGATGTAAATCTAAAACTGTTTCAGGCTCTGCTTCAGATTCGGATGTATCTTCTGCTTCAAAAACAGCTTCAGATTCAGTTTCGATCTCAAGTGGTTCGTCGATTTCAAAAACAGGTTCGGATTCTGCTTCAGATTCGGATGTATCTTCTGCTTCAAAAACAGCTTCAGTTTCAGTTTCGGTTTCAAGTGGTTCGTCGATTCCAAAAACAGGTTCGGATTCTTCTTCGGATTCAGAAACTTCTCCCGACTCATAAACAGATTCAGAAGTTTCGTCAGCTTCTTTAATTTGAAAATTGTCTGATACTGAAGTTTCTGCTTCATCATCGAAGCTGGAAGCCCCAAGGTCCTCTGATGATAAATCTTCACCATCCGGTTCATTATTCAAAAGGCTTTCAACAGTAAATATATCATCTTCGGCTTTGTCTTCATCTGAAGAATTAACGCTTATTTCGATTTTAACCTTATTACCGTCTTCATCCATCAGCTTTCCGGAATAAATATCAGTCTCTTTAGTAAGAACTTCCCGAAGCTGATCAAGACCGGAAACATCTACAGAAGTAAAAAATCCCCTTACATCAAGTGCACGGGCTTTCTGAATATCATCATCACTAAGGCCGCCATCTGCATAGAGAATTATCTGTGGCTTATATCCGCCAAACTCTGTACTTGCAAACTGAGTAAGAGTTTTCCAATGGCGGGGATAATCTTTTGTACTAACAACAATGAGGTGTGGGCAAATTTCTTCAATGTTATCAAGAGCTTTTATAAGCCACTTATAAACAATAACATCGTATCCTGCAATTTCCAGCACCTGAGAAATATTATCTATAGCAAGTTTTGAATCTGCAACAACTAAAGCTTTCATCTGATGCCTATTCTGTTCCAAGATTTGTTACGGAATAATCATAAATCTGCCATATTCCATCACGCTGACGGATTTTATATATATATCTTTTAACTTCATGGAAGTTAGGATATTTAAACCATTCAGTTACAGTTACTGCACCATCAGTCTGGCTGTAAGAAGTATTTTCGATAGAGAATCTGTCAGGAACTGCAACAATATCAAAATCAATTCTGTTCTGCATAAGATCAGATTTATAGTTTTTAAGCATACGAGCTCTTTCATCAGCACTGGCAGCATTATAACGTCTTCTCTGATCCGCATTTCTCAGCATCATTTCCTGAACATCCATATAAAGGAAATACTGATCCCATAAAGATTTCTGGCGGGCAATAATAGTCTGTTCAATTACTTTATCAGGACTAATAGCTTCAGGTTTTAAGAGTGATGAAGTTTTAGCTTCTACAGGAAGATATGATGAAGCGGCAGCATAAGGTGCCGGACGAATTTCAAGACTGAGTCTGTTAGAATCAATTTCAATATACTTAGACTTATAAAGCTCTGGATAAAAAACCATTTCCAGATAATAAATTGAAGGTTCATCGAACTGAATATAATCCTTTACATTTTCAACAAAGGAATATGCTTCTCCCGGTTCAATTGAAATCTCACGAAAATATACAGTCTGATTTGTAGATCTTTTAATAATCAGGGACTGAGTTGAAGGAAGAACGGTATTCTTTATTGTATGAGCAATAAAATCAAGGCTAAATGCTCTGTCATCGGCCAGCTTAAATCTTACTGGTTCTGTTCCTGTGTTTACGATCGATACATTTACATAAACAGGATTATCTTCAGCCATATTAGGGTAATACATTGTTCTATCGAAAAATTTGATGTTTACACTGGCTTTAGAAAAATCACTTTTAACCTGCTGTTTATTCTGGGAAAAACCAAACTGTGCAAATGCTGCTAAAATTGCTATAATACTGATAAGGCGTTTCAAAACGATGTCTCCTTCTACTTTTTTATTATCGGATACTATTAATGAAATCATTATTATCAATTTCAGTAATTAACCTGCTTAAAGGCTGGAGTGACTTCTCCGATGCCGTAAAACAAATATCATCTGCAGACCAGCAATCCTGGCCGGTTGAACTGGAAGGACTTCAAGGTGCCGCCATCCCTTTTTTTGCAGCAAGTTACATTGATACTGCCAGAAATAACGCTCTTTACAACATTCAGTATAATGCAACAGGCCGTTATTCTCAAGAACGGCCCTCACAAGCAAATCAGTACGATTCCTCTGTAAAAGCAACTTCCCTTGATTCAATTTTTGTTGTTCCAAATGAAAAAGATGCTGCTGACATTACTGCAGACCTTACAACAGCTTTTCAGGAGGCAGTTGAAGTTTATACATTACCCTGGTGGGGAACAATGCCTTACAGACCAGCCAGCATTGGATCAGCCGTCTTCGGACAGAGGGCAGGTGTACTTTCTAAGCTGGCATATCAGAACAGAACACTGAACGCATCAACAAAGCCAAGGATTTTCCTAGTTACCCAGAGGGCACTTCAGTCACCAGTACCTGATCCGGAATACCTGAGGTCACTGATCTTTAATCTCCACAAAGGACAGACAATTGATCCTCAGAAAATTGCTGAAAAGCTTTCAAAACTGGGATACCTGAGAGTTCCAAAAGTAAGCGTTCCTGGAGAATTTACACTTCGAGGTGAAGTTCTTGATATTTATACTCCTGGAAGTGACATAGCTTACCGAATAATTTTTGACTTTGATGAAATCGAAAACATAAAAACTTTCAATCCGGAAACTCAATCTACAATCGATCTGTGCGATAATCTCCTTGTTTTTCCAATGAAGGAAGTTATCTGGAGTGAGGATTTTATTAACCGACTGGAATCCTGTGAAGATTTTCAGGGAAAACTGGAACTCACCAGGGAAGCTGATCAGGCAAAAAAACAGCTCATTGAAGAATTAAAAGCACAGCATCAAAGTTCCGGCGAAGAACTTGTATATCCTGTTCTTTGGGACGTAATTTACACTGTACTTGATTATGTAAGCGAATCAACTCCCGTATTCTATTTTGATTACGACCGTCAGGAAAATTCCCAGGAAAACTTCCTCAGAGAGTACACAGGTTTATACCGTACGGCAAGACAAAATTTTCCTGTGCTTGATCCTTCTATGATGCTTCTTGATTTTAAGGAAGTTACGGCTGTTCATAAAAAATCAATAATGTTCCGTTCCCTTCACAGCCAGGCATCTGAAAATTCAGAAAGCATCCCCAGCCACATTAAGATTTCCTGCAATCCCTCACGAAGCTTTTTCGGAAACCTTAATTACCTTAAAGAAGAATTTACAAACCTTCTTTCAGACAACTGGACCATTACAATATTTGCAGATAACCCTAATCAGTCTGTGAGAATTAAAGAAATTCTTAAAGATTTTGATGTTTCAGTCCTTCCTCTTCCTGTAAGCCAGGGATTTTCCATTGACGAAACAAAGCAGCTGGTAATTCAGGAAAATGAAATCTTTGGAAGAAGAAAACGTGTTCCAAAATCCCTGGGCCATGTTAAAAGCCAGGCTATCGACACCTTTGTTGAATTAAATGAGGGTGACTTTGTTGTACACGCAAGTTACGGCATCGGACAGTTCAAAGGAATTCAGCGGGTCAAAGCCATGGGTAACGAGCGGGATTACATCAAACTCGAATACGCTGATGAGGACTTTGTTTTTGTTCCCATTGAGCAGGTAAACCTTGTTCAGCGTTACATTGGAAACGAAGGTGACACCCCAAGAATGGACAAAATCGGATCCAAATCATGGGAAAACCGCAAAAATAAAGTTAAGAAGGCTGTTGAAGATCTGGCTGAAAAACTCATTTCTCTATACAGCAGACGACAGGCAGCCCGAGGATTTCCTTTTCCAAAAGATCACGAATGGCAGACTGCTTTTGAAGCCAGCTTCCCTTACGAAGATACGCCGGACCAGTACACAGTAAGCCAGGAAATTAAAGCCGACATGGAACGACCTGTTCCAATGGACAGACTTGTGTGCGGCGATGTTGGATTTGGAAAAACAGAACTTGCCATGAGGGCTGCATTTAAAGCTGTAATGGGAGGAAAACAGGTTGCATTCCTGGCACCTACAACCATTCTGGCTGAGCAGCATTACGAAACCTGTGTAGAACGCTTTAAGAATTTTCCTGTAAAAATTGCACAACTCAGCCGATTTGTCTCTCCTAAAGAACAGAAACAGGTTCTTGCCAAACTAGCCACAGGAGAAGTTGACATACTTGTGGGAACACACAGAATCATTCAAAAGGATGTTCTTTACAAAGACCTGGGACTAATGATAATCGATGAAGAGCAGAGATTTGGTGTAAAGGATAAAGAGCGGCTTAAAAACCTCAAAGCAAACATCGACTGCCTTGCAATGAGTGCAACCCCGATTCCTAGAACCCTCCATATGAGTCTTCTTAAAATCCGCGATATGTCTCTTTTGACAACTCCTCCACAAACAAGAAAACCTGTTGAAACTATTGTGGATGAATACACAGAAGAAAAAGTAGCACAGGCCATCCGGCGGGAAGTAGAACGGGGCGGGCAGGTATTTTTCCTTCACAACAGGGTTGAATCTCTTGAAGACACAAGACTTAAGCTCCAGCGAATCCTTCCGGAAATGATGATCGATGTTGCACACGGTCAAATGAGTGCAGACGAACTTGACGACATTTTCCGCCGGTTCAAGATGGGAGGCTTTCACGTTCTGGTGGCCACTACAATCATCGAAAACGGCATCGATATACCAAATGTAAATACAATCATAATTGATCGGGCCGACATTTACGGTGTAAGTCAGCTTTACCAGCTTAGAGGTCGTGTAGGCCGCAGCGACAGAAAGGCATACGCTTATCTTCTGTATCCGGAAAACAAGGTCCTTTCAGAAGTTGCAATGAAGCGCCTCCAGGTAATATCGGACTTTACGGAGCTTGGTGCTGGTTTTAAGATTGCAATGAAAGATATGGAAATCCGTGGTGCCGGAAACCTTCTTGGTCGTGACCAGAGCGGTGATGTTTATTCCGTTGGTTTTGACCTTTATGTAAAGCTCCTCAACGATGCTGTAGAACGGCTTACAAGCCAGAAGGATTACAAAGAACAGAACGAAGTTCTCATGGAACTTGAATACACAGGATTCATTCCCGACACTTACGTTCATTCAATACAGACAAAAATGGAAATTTACAAAAAGGTTGCTTCAATTCAGACAAAGCCGGATCTTGACAGAATGTACAACGAACTGGAAGACCGTTTCGGACCGATTCCTGACGAAGTTTACAGCCTTTTAAGCCTTGCCGAAGTACGAATTATTGCCCGACAGCTCAGCATAACAACCTTAAGGGAACGTCGTGGGGAGATTTCTGTGGAGTTTGGTAAAGTAGCAGATATTTCCCTTAACAAGCTCATGGCTCTCATTAAAGAAAATCCGGGCAAAATCCGTCTTGATTCTACAAGGCCAAACGTACTAATTCTTACTGCAGGACAAATCGGTCTTAAAGAAAAATCAGAATTTATTAAGGAAAAACTTGAAAAACTTGCATAAAATAAATTTTTTTAAGAGGGGGTTCCCGGCTAAAGCCGGTCCTGCCTTCCGGGGTTCCGCTTACGCTCCATTGCTTCGCAACTAAAGCCCCTCCAGTCAGTAACCCAAAAAAAAGGGCTGTTAAAAAAACAACCGCCGTAAGTTGTAATTTTTAACAGCCCTTTTTATAAATTGAAGATTCGTATAGTCAAACTCTACAGAGGAAGTCTGTAAGAAACTCCAAGTGCAGCCATAATTACGTTTTTAGCAAGTTCAACATTATTTCCTGCCATTTCATAATCCTGACTAAAGTATTTACAGTACATTGCAGAACCTGTAAGTGTAAGATCTTTAACAGGTTTATATTCAACACCGCCGCCAATTACAAAACTGTTAAGTACAGGCTGGAAGATATTGTTTACGTCTTTGTGTGTACCGTTGTAACCATAAGAAAGACCAGCTGAAGTAGTAATCTGGTTATTAATGTCATAATCAGCCCCAAGTGCGATTTCCCATGAGTTCATAAAGTCTTTCTTTTCTCCAGAAAGAGGATCGTCAATTGTTGCCCATCTGTTAAAGTAGTAATTACATGATGTACTTACATAAAGATTATCAAGAACATTGTATCCAAAACCGGCATTAAGAACAGCCGGAAGGTCATTGTGGAAAGCATCAGCCTGGTTTGTAATGATAGCATTTACCATGTTACCAGTCTTGTCATGATATTCGTAATTGATGCGTGTGATTGACTGATACTGAAGGGAAGCATCCCATTTATCTGCCTTATAGTGAGCACCAAACATACCGCCAACTGAATAACCGTCTGCTTCATAACCAACTTTGTTTCCACCGTTTGCAGCTACAAAGGCTGCTTCGTTTGAAGTAAGTGTAACTTCCTGTGAACCATGCATGAAGCGTACTGCAGCAGCAAGAGAGAAGTTTGTAGTTACCTGAGTTGAAATACCGATGATTTCACCAAGCTGAACAGAATAGATGTCAACCTTGTGATTTTTTGCCATTGATGCGGCTTTATTTGTGAGTTGTTTTATTGCCATCTGCTGAGCCTGAGACTGTACAGCTGGATCAGAAGGATCAGCTCCGCCTGCAGCCATCTGTCCAACAATTGCAGTTGTTGTAGCAATTACGTTTTCTGTTGTAAGAACAGCTGGTGCATAATTTCCAAACAGCAGTGCAGCTGTAGGTGCTGTACCGTCTTTATATTCAAGGCTTCCGCCACCACCAAATACACCAAAACCAAAGAAGATTGCGCTGTTGCCTTTTTTGTATACAACTTCTGCATCTGGATAAAGAGTAACAACTTTTTCATCTGCATATTTGCCATTTACAGCTGAAACAGGATTTGCTGCTGGTACATTAAGTTCGCTGGAATAATTCTTAAATACAAACTGGTTACCGGCACCGGCATAAATGCCGTCTTCCATAAATGCAGTTCCGCTAATGTTGTAAAAAACAGCTTCAGGACGTTTTGATTCTGTATTACGGCTGGCATTACGTTCGTAACCAGCATTAAGGTTTGTTTTGTTGTCTACGCCCCCTGCAAAAGCTGCAGAAACAAAAGCCATTGCCATTAAACTACTGATAAGTTTTTTCATTGTAAATATTTCTCCCAATATTTATTAATCAATATTTATTATGGACAAAACCATTATAAATTTAAAAAAATATTAGTTAAAATGACAATTATTGTCAATTTGTCGAGAAATGTATAAAAGATTTTACTGGAGTTAAAAAAAAGCAGGCGATGCGGGCGGCGTTTGAGCCCGCTGAGAGGGGAAGCGTAAAAGGACGGTGGTTGAGCCTTGCCGAAACCACCGTCCTTTGAAGCGAGGGGGGAGACTTCCCCCCACACACATATTAAAATTAAGATTATTTAACAGGGAAGTGGTAAGTTACTCCAACTGCCATGTTTGTAACATCTTTTGCTAAAGTTGTTCTTGTAGAAGATTTCTTTTCGTTTCCAAGATAGTAATCTGCATCAAAGTAATTTGCATAAAGACATCCAAGTGTAATTGTAAGGGAATCAACCGGATAGATTTCAAAACCGCCACCAATTACATAGTTGTTTAATACAGGATTAAAAGTTGAGTTTGAAGTATCAGTAATTCCCTGGTGTCCGTAAGAAGCCCCGGCTGACATTCCAACATATTTACAAATTCTCCAGTCTGCACCAAAAGCAATTTCGTAGGAATTATCATAATCTGTTGCAGCAAGAATATTGTCCTGGTGAGCAAAGTCATTGAAGTAATAGTTAAAGCTTGATGACAGATAAAGAGAATCTACCACTTTATATCCAAGACCAAGATTAAGAACGGCTGGAAGGTCTGTGCGGAAAGTAGTTGAATCGGTAATGTTGTAATACTGTGCCAGCTCACCTGTAACATGTTCTACATCGTAATCAATACGACTCAGTGTCTGATACTGAACTGAAATATCAAGTCCCTTTACATCTCTAGGTTTTGCATGAACTCCAAACACCATTGACTGTCCAAAACCATGGGCATCGTAAGATACTTTGTTTGATTTATTGATAGCCTTGAATGTAGGGTCATTACATTTAAGTTCCATTGTCTGTGTTCCGTATGTGTAACGGTAAGCACCTGAGAATGAAATCCAGTCCCATGGGCGGTATGCAAGACCAACCTGACCACCGTAAGTAATCGAAGTTACATCCAGGGAGTGGTTCTGTGCCATCGAGAGGGAGGCTGCGGCAACCTGAGTGTCGTTGGTAGCAAGCTTTGCTTCATTTGCAAGAACATTGTCTTTTATGTAAATCACTTTCTGGAATGATTCATACTGAGCTTTTTGAGCATCAGAAGTAGGATCTGTTACGGTGAATGATCTAATGTAAGCCCATGCATTGTCTTCAGGTACCAGTGATGGATCAATTCCCATCTGAAGACCGATTCCCTGTTTAACAGATGTGATTGCAGATTCGATTGTAGACTGAGCTGCTCCGGCTGCCAATGTATGCTGAGTTGCTGAATATTTGTACTGATTTGCCCCGTTTAAGAACATCAATGAAGTTGCAGATGTTCCGTTTTCATAAAACAAATGTCCGCCACCTGCATAAAGACCAAAAGTACCAAAGAAAGCTAGATTACCTTTTTTGTAAACGATATCAAAATCTGGATAGAAATATACAGGATCATCATCGCTGGATTTATAATCATTAACACCAACAGAAGCATATTCATTGTCAGTTTTTAATTCATTAGAATAATCTTTAAGTACAATCTGATTTCCTGCTTCAACATAGAAACCATCAGGAATAAATGCAGTACCTGCAATATTATAGAATGCTGCTTCAGGACGTTCGTTTTCTGCATTGCGGCTAGGATTACGGATATATCCCTGACTGAGGTTAGTTTTGTTTTCTACACCTGAGGCAAAAACAAAAGCTGCTGTAATAACTGAAATAATTCCAGCCAAAGTTACTTTTTTCATAGTTAAAGTCTCCCATTAAAATAAATGACACTTTTACGTTTTTTGTCGTTCTGTCATTGTAAATCAATATAAGTTCAATTCTTTGTTTTGTCTATATCAAATCTTAAAAATCTTCCTAATTTTGGCTTAAATATGTAATTTTTTGAGGCTATGTCCGAAGAAAGTATTGTTGTGGTGATTAGTTTGTCAGAATTATTGCGAAAACACTTTAAACAGGGTGTAAAGAAACAGTAATTCAACAGTTTGTAGAAAATATAATCAATTATTAACTATAAAATTTATAAATCAATGATAAAATGTTTCTGGTAACTTTAATGAAGTTTGATAATGATTACTATGTAGTTTCAAATGATTTTAGACTCATCTCTTTTAATGAAGTAATTGCAGGCAAATTCCCAAATATTATCCCGGGACAATTATGTTACAAGGCAATGATGAATAGGGAAGAGCCATGCCTTCATTGTCCAATCGCCGGGAATTCAGATGACCAAAGTCCATTATTTTTTAATCAGGCAGCAAATAAATGGGTTCAGGCAAACTTCTGTTCTCTAGAAAACAATACATTTGGTGTTTTATGTCACGAAGCAGAGCATCAGGAAATCGGGCTTCTTAATAAAAAGAAAATAATCGATTCAATTTCCGGAAAAGCTGCAAACTCCAGACTGAACAACCTTATAGAAGAACAGTCCAAAATCATAAAAGGCTTAAGCGTCCCATTCAATTATCTGGTAACCGTAGATCTTGAAAAAATGACTTATAAAATTCTTGATTATGGTCAGCCACCGGAAGAAGTATTTGCAAAAAAAGAAGAAGGAGTTTTCGAAATTGCCTTAAAGCGTCTTGTGGATAACAATGTTGTTCCAGAAATGAAGTCGCAGATGGTAGCTTTTACAGATCTTTCTACAATTCGTGAGAGAATAGGTGACAAGCCGATTATTACCCAGGAATATCTTGATGTAAAATTCGGATGGAGTCGTGCCATTTTCTTTCCGCTTGAAAAAAATGAGCAGGGAGAAATTAAAAAATTACTTTGCGGGTCACGGAGCATTCAAACTGACTTTATTGATCCTCTCACAAACTGTAATACACGTAAAAGCCTCAACTGGGCTTACAGCGGCACCTCTCCAGAAAACACAATTGCTGTAATTGTATGTGATTTAAACGGACTAAAGAGTGTAAATGATCAAAATGGTCATTCTGCCGGGGATGAGTTTATCTGCAATGTTGCAAACACTCTTTCCGAATATTTTGGACGATACAGCGTTTACAGAATAGGGGGAGACGAATTTGTTGTTATCTGTCTTGATGCAAATCAACATGCCTTTGGACGGCGCGTAATGGAATTTAAGAGGCAGTGCGAAATCGACAAAATAAATATTTCTATAGGTTATGAATTCAGACAGAGTTTTGATGTTCCTTTTGAAACAATTTTAAATGAAGCAGATTCCAAAATGTACGAAGCAAAAAGAGAATATTACAGAATCAAGGGCTTCAACTGGAAAAATGAATCAGAGATAGACAGGCAAACTTCATATATAGATTCACTTATTGATTTCGGTTCACTGAACTATCTTGTATGTAAACTTAACCTTACAGATAATTCTTATCAGGTTATTCACAGGATGGAAGGTTATGACACAGCTTTCCTAAATGAATGTAAAACACTTGAGGACTTTTTCAATTTTCCTGTAGCCAAGGGGATTATTCATAAAGATGATATCGATGACTATCTAAATTATACAAACATTGAATATTTAAAGAAAATTGCAAAAGAAAGTCACGGTAAACTTGAACACTGGATACGGTACAGAAGCAATTACAACAAAAAAAAATATCACGTTGTAGAGGCTCAGTTTTTTTCAAGCAGAGAATACTCCGACAGCAATCAGATTATTTATGCCTGGCTCAAGGATATGGGACTTCCTTTTGTTGAAAACCGCATTCTCTTCAATGACCTCTTAAAAGAACTTTCAGAAAACTTTGAATCAATTTATTACATCAATTTAGATCAGGGGTCAATCACTCCTTACAGAATGAATGATCCGGTAGCAAAAATTAATTCCCGGCTGCTGGCTGATAAGCCTCACTTTTCAAAAGCCATTCAATTTTACATTGACAATTATGTTGTAAAAAACTACCGCCAGGACCTTTCAAATTTCTGCAGCGAAAAAAATCTTAGGGAAATGCTTCAGATTAAAAAGGCCATTTCCCACGACTTCCTTGCAAAAATTGACGGTCAGGATGTTTGTTACAGAATTAAGTTCTCAAACATGGAAGGAGCAGGAGAGCTTCACCACTGTGTAATGGGTCTTGCAAATGTAAACTCAGAAATGCTTACAAGAAAGGAACTGGAAAGCAAAGGCAAAGGCAAAGGAATTCTTATTGTTGATGATTCATCTATCAACAGGGCTATGCTTACAGCTCTTCTGCAGGAAGAATACAGGATTTATGAAGCAGAAAACGGCAATAAAGCCATGGAAATCCTTAAACGAAACTACAAAGAAATTTCTATCGTTCTTTCTGATATTGATATGCCCGAGTGTGACGGCTTTGAACTACTTAAAAAAATCAGAACAACAAAAATAGTTGCAGAAATTCCTGTAATCATAATAACTGATATTAACGACGGAATTAACAAAACAAAATGCCTTGAACTGGGGGCGTCTGACGTAATCAGCAAACCATACAATCTGAAGGTTATAACAACACGCATCTCAAGTCTCATTAGCATGAATAATATTCAGACAACTTTAAGCTCAATAGAAATCGACAGTCTGACAGGACTTTACACAAAAGAAGCATTTTTCAGATATGCTCAGATTATTCTGGACAGCAATACAGGAAAAGATTTTGAGATTATAGTTTCAAATATTGTAGGTTTTAAGGCAATCAACGAAAATTACGGAAAAGAAACCGGGGACAAAGTTCTTTCATATCTTGCATCTACAGGGGAAGGAAACAAAGCCGGGTTTACTATTGGAGGACGAATAAACAGTGACATTTTTGCCTGTTTAAGACCTGTAATGACTCTTTCAAAAGAAGAAGAACGCCAGGTAGTAGAAAGTGTACAAGCCAATTCTCCAGTTCCAATTATACTTAAATACGGGATTTTCAATACAAAATCCGACAAAGACCTCACTATTCAACAAATGTGCGACAGAGCAGAGCTGGCCATGAATTCCATTAAGGATGAATATGGCGTAATTTCTGCAAACTACGATGATTCCATGCGACAGAAGATTCTTCTTGAACAGAAAATCATCGAAAACATGGAAAATGCACTTAAAAATGAATATTTCAAAGTGTATTACCAGCCAAAATTTGATATTAAAACAGGAAAAATCGCTGGTGCCGAAGCTCTTGTCCGTTGGCTTGATCCAGAACTGGGCTTTATGAATCCAGGGGCATTTATTCCTTTATTTGAAAAAAACGGGTTTATCTCAAAACTGGACAGATATGTATGGAAAAAAGTCTGCCAGGAAATTTCATACTTTATGTCAAAAAATCAGGCATTTCCTGTATCTATCAACATTTCAAGAAAAGATTTTGCAGCACCAGATCTTGCAGAATATATAATTAATCTGGCTGAAGAATTTGACATTCCTCATGAACTTCTTCACATTGAAGTAACAGAATCTGCATATTCAGGAAACCCGGAACAGATTGCAAAAACTATCGATATGCTTCATGCCAATGGTTTTATAATTGAGCTGGATGACTTTGGAACAGGCTATTCTTCAATTACAGTCCTGAACAGTATGCCTATAGATATTCTTAAGCTTGATATGAGCATCATCCAGAATGACAATAAAGCAAACGGAAAAAGTGTCCTGGAATTCAGTATGGAACTGGCAAAAATGATGAAGTTAAAGACAATACAGGAAGGTGTTGAAACTCAAGATCAGCTGTCCCGTGTAAAGAACCTTGGTTGTGATTACGTTCAGGGATTCTTCTTTGCTAAACCAATGGATATTAACACATTCAAAGAGTATATCAAAAATTTAGACAATAAGAGTGCCACTATATGACAAATACATTAAAAGAACTTTTTAACTATATAGACAATTCTCCCTGCAGTTTTTATGCAATTGAAAACCTTTCGTCAATGTTGATAAATGCAGGATTTACAGAATTAAAGGAAAGTGATTCCTGGAAACTTAAACCGGGAAAAAAGTACTTTGTTATCAGAAACGGTTCATCAATAATTAGTTTTATTATTCCTGAATCTGAGTCAATAAACAGATTTTTGATTACAGCTACTCACAGCGACTCCCCATGCTTCAAATTAAAACCAGAACCGGAACAAAGAACACCTTCTTGCGTAACACTAAACGTGGAAAGATATGGGGGAATGCTCTTAAATCCATGGTTTGACCGACCATTAAGCCTTGCTGGAAGAATAACTTATGCAACAGAATCAGGCAGAATCAAAACACAGCTAGTAAACATAAATAAAGATCTTCTAATGATTCCAAATCTGGCAATTCATTTTAACAGAGATGCTAATACAGGGCACGAAATTGACTTTCAATCAGAGATGATGCCTGTTGTTTCAATTAATCAGGATTTTTCAATACTGGATCTTCTGGAAAAAGAAACTGACATAAATAAAGAGAATATTTTGGGATACGATTTATTTGTATACAACAGAGAGAAAGGTAAAGTCTGGGGTAGTAGAGAGGAATTTATTTCAAGTCCACGGCTTGATGATCTTGAATGCGTCTGGACAACGGCAAAAGCCTTTATAGAGTCCAAACCTCTACAGAACAGTGTACTTGTACATGCAGTTTTTGATAACGAAGAAACTGGAAGCATGTCTCGGCAAGGAGCTGATTCATCTTTCCTAGAAGATGTACTAAAAAGAATTATGATTTCCTGTGACTGCAATGAAGAATCCTTTTACAAGGCAATAGCATCAAGTTTTCTAATAAGTGCAGACAATGCTCATGGTCTGCATCCTAATTATCAGTCCAAATCAGATGAACATAACAGACCGCTGCTTAACAAAGGGCCTGTCCTTAAATTTAATGCAAGCCAGAAATATACAACCGACGGACTGAGCACAGCAGTACTTAAAAGCATTTGTAAAAAAGCCCAGGTTCCGTTTCAGATTTTTACAAATAATTCCAATATTGCCGGTGGATCTACTTTAGGAAACATAAGCAACAGCCACGTAAGCCTTTTAAGTGCAGACATAGGCCTGGCTCAATGGGCAATGCATTCTCCAAATGAAAGCGGTGGAGCAGAAGATCCACAGTTAATGATTAATCTTATAAAGGAATTCTATAAGTCTGAAGATTTGTTATAAATAAAAAATAAGAGTTTTCTTATTTTTACAAAAACTGATTAAAAATATCAAAAATTATGATACCTATATGTTAGAATAAAAGTTGAGTAATAAAAAACTGTTATTTCAAGGTATCTATGAATCAAGAAAATTCAAATCCATCATCATTAAAGGCAGCAGAAATTTTTAATGCCATTCACTCAAACGGAGAAAGGCTTACAAAACAGCGTAAACTTTTAATCTCACTCATTATCGAAAATCCACTTTTTACAGAAAAAGAAATCTACTACAAAGCAATCCAAAACGGCCACAAAGTAGGTCTGGCAACAATATATAGAACAAGAAAATACCTCAAAGAAAAATATTTCAAAAATCCCCAGAATTAAGTTAAGAGCAGCAACACAACAATTTAAGGACACAGCAAAATATAATAGGAACAAAACTAATTGCAGGAATAAATGAAAGTTACCCCCAGTGGAGTAAGGCAAGTAAGACAAAGGATATTTGAATTATATCTCGTGGTAGACAGAACACACATTATAGGAAGTCTTGTAAATATCTAAATGCTTTTGCTGGATGAGATGGCAAAATTAGATTTTAATGTTTACTTTTTTTAACCATAGATTTAAAATTATTAAATATGAATTTTCTTGAAGAACGTATTATAAAGGACGGCATAGTAAAGCCTGGTAATGTACTTAAAGTTGACTCTTTCCTTAATCATCAGATTGATATTAATCTTCTTGATCAAATGGGACAGGAATTTAAGAAAAGATTTTCTTCGAAAGAAGTTACTAAAATTCTTACAATCGAAGCATCAGGTATTGCTATTGCCAGTATGACAGCACGTTATTTTAATGTACCTGTAGTATTTGCAAAAAAAACACAGACTGTCGTTCAGGACGATGACAAGTTTGTTTCTGATGTTGCTTCCTACACTCACAAAGTTACTAATCATGTATTTGTTACAAAAAAATATATATTGCCGGAAGATAAAGTCCTTATTATTGATGACTTTATGGCCCATGGTCAGGCAGCGCTGGGACTTATTGATATTGTAAAACAAGCCGGCGGTCAGGTCGTAGGAATCGGGATTGCAATTGAAAAAGGATTTCAAAATGGTGGTAAAATTCTTCGGGAAAAAGGCTATCAGCTTGAATCCATTGCAATCGTAGAATCAATGGATGCTGAAAATGGCAACATTGAATTCAGAAAATAATTAAATTCAAAAAACAGGAGACTAATCGTGAAAGCAGATTCAGACAATCTTTACAATCTTGACGGAGCAATTCCTCTTGGAAAAGCAATCCCCCTCGGCTTACAGCACATTCTTGCAATGTTCGTTGCAAATATCACTCCAATCATCATTCTCGCAGGGCTTTGTGCAGCTGATTTTGTTCCTGAAAACCTGCGTATTCCAGGAAATTCTTCAATTTTTCTTATTCAAAATGCAATGATTATTGCCGGTATAGGAACATTGATTCAACTTTTTCCTCTTTTTGGTAAAGTTGGTGCAAGACTTCCAATCGTAATGGGAATCAGTTTTACGTTCCTTTCCGTAGCTATTTCAATTGGAACAACCCAGGGTTATGCAGTTCTTATGGGTGCTGTACTTGTGGGCGGTATTGTTGAAGGTATTCTTGGACTTTTTGCAAAATACTGGATCAGGATCATTTCTCCTGTTGTAGCTGCCACTGTTGTAATCGGAATCGGTTTTTCACTTCTTCCTGTTGGTGCTAATTCTTTCGCAGGTGGTGTTGGTGCTGAAGGCTTTGGTTCTGTCACAAACTGGATTATCGGCTCAGTTACCCTTTTAACTTGTCTACTTTTTAATATTTTTGGAAAAGGATTTATTAAAAGAATTTCTGTTCTGTTTGGTCTAGCAGTCGGTTACATTCTTGCTGTTTGTCTTGGAGCTGTTGATTTTAGCAATGTTGTAGTTAAGGTAGTTGATGAAGCTCAGAAAGTACATTACTCTCTGGCAACTCCTGTTGTAGCCCTTCCTCACCTTCTTCCGTTCGGATACGCCTTTAAGCTTGGCCCTATTCTTTCTTTTATTGTAATTTATCTTGTTTCTGCCACAGAAACTATTGGAGATACTTCAGCCGTTTGTTCTGTTGGATTGGACAGGGATGCAACTCCACAGGAAATTTCAGGCTCCCTTGCCTGTGATGGATTTATAAGTTCCCTGGGTTCAGTTTTTGGATGTATCCCTATTACATCTTTCAGTCAGAATGTAGGACTTGTACAGATGACAAAAGTGGTTAACAGAATGGCTATCGCAGCTGGTGCAGCAGTACTTATTATTGCAGGAATTTTCCCTATTGTTGGAGCTGTTCTTACAACTGTACCTCAGGCTGTTTTGGGCGGTTGTACAATAATGATGTTTGGTATGATAGTTGTTTCAGGTTTCCAGATGTTCAGTAAATGTGGATTTACAGGAAGAAACATTACAATCTGTTCTCTCGCTCTTTCTATCGGTCTTGGATTTACAGAAGCTTCATCAAAAGCAATGTTCAACAACTTCCCTGGAATCATCAAGAGTGTTTTTGCAGATAACTGTGTAGCAACAGTATTTCTGATG